>DAOUSP010000012.1 GCA_030627155.1 Candidatus Aminicenantota bacterium | reverse complement strand
TGAAGCGACCTTCGAAGATTTAGCCTTCCCGAACCGACCCCGAGGGAATCCGGCTCAGCCGGACGGCCGAGAATGTCTGAGCACGAGACCAAACAAACCTCTATGCTTCAGAAGGCAACAGGCAATAACTGACGAATGGGGCTTAGATGCAGAGTTTTGAGGCCGCCGAAGGGGGAGATGAGGGAATGGCGTGTAAAATCTGAGGGGAGCAAAGCCATGCTCAGGTCTTTCCTCGTTAAGGCGAATTTATAGAACTTCAAATATCACGGAAAAAAAATGCTTCCATTTTAGGATATAATCTTGCTCATATAAGCATTTCTGGTGTAATATAATATAAATTCAAGAATGTGGAAACCAGTAGCTCTTATTATCATAATCATCTTCATTGGAATAATTGGCTTTCATGTTATAGAAGAAATGTCCTTTTTCGATTCTTTATACATGACCATCATAACCATATCTACGGTCGGCTTCAAAGAAGTCAAGGAGCCCCTTACACCTGGTGGGCGGCTTTTTACCATCTTCATCATTCTGGGAGGTGTTGGGACAGCTATATTTGCATTCACAAAAATTGCTGAAGCTATCTATGAAGGAGGAATTAATCAATACTGGCGGAGAAGAAAGATGGAAAAAACAATAAAAAATTTAAAAGATCATTATATTATTTGTGGTCACGGAAGAATGGGACAAATAGTACGGGAAAGGCTGGAAGAGGAGAACCTCCCTTTTATTGTCATCGACAAGAATGAGAATAAGTTAGCATCTCTAAAAGGCAATAGTAAGTGTCTATATATTCTTGGAGATGCCACACAAGAAGAAGTACTCCTTCGGGCTGGAATCAAAAGAGCCAAGGCACTGGCTGCCCTATTGCCTTCAGATGCGGATAATCTTTATCTGGTTTTAACCGTTAAATTGATTCACCCTTCCATTTTTGTCCTTTCAAAAGCAATGGATGAGGAGGGAGAGAAAAAAATCCTACAAATCGGAGCCAACAGAGTAGTAAGCCCTTATAAACTCAGTGGCTTTAAGATTGCACAATCGTTAATAAGACCAACCCTTGTTGATTTTATGGACTTAATCATCAGGCGCAAAGAGCTTTCATTGTATATAGATGAATTTGTCGTTACAAAAGAGTCCAAAATTGCATCACGCAGCATTGTAGAATGCGACTTACGCCGACAAGCCAATGTGATTGTTGTAGCAGTGAAAAAGCCCGGCAAGGACATTATTTTCAATCCTTCCCCAGAGACTAAAATAGGAGCAGGAGACACTCTATTAGTTTTAGGAGATAAAGACGCTATCGTTCTATTCGAGAAAAATTATCTCATTACATAAGCACATGATTTTAAGTCACCTTATGATTATATGATTATTTATCAATCAATAATTACGAGGTCCACCAGGCAGTATGCTGTATTAATGTGCATTCTTGCTCTTCTGGCATTAATACTCGGTTCTATTTCAGGTTTCACTCAAGAAGAGGAGAAAACTACCAGTAAGTACTTTCAATTGGATAATGGCCTCAAAGTTTTTCTCTATAAAAGAGAAGCATTGCCACTTCTTCACCTTTCTTTTGCTGTTAATATTGGGTCAAAAGACGAATCCGATGAGACAAGTGGACTCGTCCACATTCTGGAACATTATATTCTTTTTCAAGGCACAGAATTCAGGGAAGGGAGAGAAATCGCACTGGAGACTCGACAGCATGGAGCTTATTTCAATGCCCATACAGGACGCGACATTGCTATTTTTGAGATTTCCTTGCCATCTGAGCATGCAGATTTTGCTCTCAAAAACCAAAAGGAAATTCTATTCCATTTGAAACTCACTCAAGAAAATTTAGACAAAGAAAAAAAAGTAATTTTAGAAGAGTTAAGCCAACTCTATGATGACCCGTTAAAATATGCAACATCCATTGTCTATCAGAATCTTTTTCGAAATCACCCATACCATAATCCCATTTACGGAAACAAAGAGATTATCGAGGCCATTACCGTCCAACAGGTAGAAGATTTCTATAAGAAATATTTCGTTCCAAGTAATTGCGCATTGGCCATTGTAGGAAGCTTTGACTTGGCAGATATGGAAGAAAAAATTAAAGAAATGTTCAAAGGCCTATCAACTGGCACCAACACATCTCTTACATCCGCTCGATTCCACATGGTTTTTCCCCTGAAAAAGCCTATTGAAATTGAACATCAAATGGATGTAAACCAGGCGTATATGGTGATTGGCACCCTGGCTCCGGATTACAATAGTCAAGATCAATATGCGACTGACCTGCTAACAGAAATTCTTGGCCGTGGGATTAATCCAATGTTGAATTATCCCCTGCGAGGGAGGAGAGAGCTGGTTTATACTGTATCCATGGGATACAGCGCCTATAAATATGGAGGGGCAATGCTGATTTACCTCACATTAGACCCAAAAAACATCAATGCAGCAAAAAGAGAAACGATAAGGTTTTTGAAAACAACACGCCAGCAAAATTACTCAAAGAAAGATTTCTACGGTGAGAGTCAGTTTCATGCCTTAGATTACCTTGAATACGCCAAAAATCAAATGAAATTTAATTACCATAAATCCCAGGAAAATGGGCTGGCCATAGCCAATTCTCTTGCACGATACATGCTTTTAAACACACAACCCCAGCGAGGGGGCTATTTGGAAAATATCGATAAAATACGTTCTTCTGACTTAAGAAATGTTGCAGGAAATTATCTTAGCAAAGGAAATTTCGTTATTGTGACAATACGCCCAAAAAATAAAAAGCAATAAACATAGATTATTCACGAGGCGAGGTTGCCGCAGATGCAAGGCGCGGCACATGAAGCTGTGGTTCTCCACCGCGAATGTGCTGCAACGCAGCAGATGCCGCAAGATCGGTTCGCCTGAAGGGTAAAAATTGCCGATGATTGATTGAAAAAAAAGATAGATGGTAAAAAATAAAATGATTTACCAAATTACAAGAAAATTATGCTTAATATCTTGATATAATTTATTATATAAAAAGTATCGGTAATTTTTATGAATAATTCAGGTAACATGTGCTACTATATAAAGGTTCTGTGCATACTTATTGTCGCAGGAACAGCAATAGCCACTGGAAGCCCGATTCACGCCTGCTCCTTTCCTTCAAACCCTCTGAAGATACTCTCTCCAAAAAAAACCATTCTTTCAAATGGTCTTCCTTTGATATATCAAGAAGACAAAACTTCATCCATTACAATCGTTCAACTCCTTATTCATGGAGGACACAGAGCAGACCCTGAAGGGAAGGCAGGCCTTGCCTACTTGACCACCCGTTTAAGCTTGGAGATTCCGGACCAAGGAAAAATCCAACAGCTAATGAGTCAGGCTTCACGAATTTCCATGGCTTGTTACGGAGATTATTCCCTTGTTCGTATCGCATGTTTATCTGAACACCTTGAAAGCACTCTGAAAACTGTCACACAAATCCTGAAGAAGCCATTATTTTCCGGATTGAGAATAGACAGAATCAAAGAACAAATGCTTCATCAGAGAGAAAAAGAGGAGGATGAACCTGCCCAAATTGCTCACCAAAAAGGCCTCAATTGCTTCTACAGCGATTCATCATACGGCTCTTCGATTCTTGGAAGCAAGGAATCACTCGATGCCATAAAAAAGAAAGATATCGAAGCATTTTTCAATATACATTTCAAATCAGAGAACATGGTCGTGGCTGTAGTCTCTGACCTTAAGGAAGATTCAATCATTCAAATACTAAAAAAATATCTTGAACAAATTCCAGAAGGCACCAGTCCCTCTCAGACCACTCCCCTGCAATCGTCTAAAATTCAAGGAGAAAAACAGATTGAGATTGAAAAAGACATCAAGCAAGTTCTTATCTCTTCTATTTATCCTCTTCCTATGCTTTCGCTAAAAAATTTCACAAATACCTTTTTATTAGCAAATTTATTAGGAAAAGGCATCAATTCCAGACTTTGGCGTTTGCGCTCAGAGGAAAAATTGGCATATAACGTAAATGCCAATGCCACTCTCATGAGAGATGGAGGAATCATCGAAGCATATTTGGAAACAGATAATAGCAAGAAACTACAAGCACGAGAAGCCCTCAAAAAAGAGCTTGCTGACCTCTTTGAAAATGGTGTTTCCAATGAAGAACTGTTGATGACAAAATTCTATTTAAAATCGTTCCTTCTTAGAAGTAACGAATCAAAGGATACCCGTGCATACAATCTTGCCTTTTTTGAAGCATTTAATCTTGGTTCTGACTTTTTAAATGATGTGTTTCAAGAGATTGACAATATAACCATTGAAGAGATAAATGCCTTTATAAAAGAGATTCTTGATCCACAAAAAGAAATTCAAATTAATGTAGGGCCAAAAGACAAGGCAAAAAACCAACAGTAGTTGATTTTAAGCTTTTGCTGTGCTGTCTTCTACGTCTAAAATTGCCTTTGGAATGGATTTCCCAAGGATTTTATATCCAGTTTCTGTTACAAGGACATCATCCTCGATTCGCACACCTCCAAAATCTCTGTATTGGTTGACTCTGTCATAATCTATGAATTCTTGGAACTTTTTCTCAGCTATCCACTTATCAATTAAAGCCGGAATAAAGTATATTCCAGGCTCCACAGTTACCACATAATATGGCTGCAATTTCTTTGCAAGGCGCAAATAAGCCAAACCAAACTGCTCGCTTCTTTTAACTGTATGATTATAACCAACATAATCCTCCCCTAAATTTTCCATATCGTGAACGTCAAGACCAATCATATGCCCTAACCCATGAGGAAAAAATAATGCGTGAGCCCCGGCCCTTGCAGCATCCTCTGGGTTTCCTTTTATCAATCCAAGGTCTTTCAATCCCTGTGTAATAATTCGTACAGCAATCAGGTGTACATCCTTATATGGAATTCCTGGCTTTATGGCTCGAATGGCTGCTTCCTGGGCACTGAGTACAATGGAATATATGTCCTTTTGTTTTTTTGTGAATTTGCCTCCAACCGGAAAGGTTCTTGTAATATCTGAGGCATAATGCATCGAAGATTCCGCACCAGAGTCAACAACAAGGAGTCTCCCTTCCTGCAGTCTGTTTCCATGATAATGATTATGCAGTATTTGGCCATTTATTGTCAGTATTGTAGGAAAGGCCAAGTAGCTCCCTGCAGCCATACAAATTCCTTCCATCTGTCCAGTCAGTTCCCTTTCATATCTTCCTTGCTTAGCCATTTTCATTGCCGCAAGATACATTTCATAAGTAACTTCATGGGCTTTCTCCATTTCTTCTATTTCCTCTGGAATCTTCACCGACCTTTGCTCTACAACAGCTTTAATCAATTCCTCAGAGGAATAATCCTTGACCATTTCTGGGTGAATGCCCAAAAGTTGACTTATCTTTAAAACTGTTTCCGGTCGATAAGGAGGACAATAATGGATTTTTTTTCCTCCTTTGAGTGCCTTCTTAAGGACATCGTTTAAATCTTTTAATGGAGCCGTTTGATTGACTCCCACCTGAAGGGCTCTTTCTTTAAGCAAAGGCATTTCTCCCATCCAGATGATATCTTCAACACTTATATCATTGCCAAAGATGATATCTTTGTCTTCGTCAGCATCAACAATGCCCACAAGTGATGAGGAATCCAGGCCAAAAAAGTAAAGAAACGAACTGTCCTGCCTGAAATGATAGGGATTCGAATGATAATTCATAGGAGATTCTTTATTCCCAATAAAAAGCGCAATCCCTGATTTAATCTGTTTTCTTAAACGCTCTCTTCTCTGCCTATAAATTTTTTCGTTAAACATGCTCAGACTCCTTTATTAACCTGTTTTATTCTTTATATTATTATTTATTGCATTTCTTTTTTCCACATATAAATCATTAAAAAACACGCATTGGGCTATCTAATAAACCAACACAAATAGAACTCATCCTGAAAAGATTCGTTTTAAAAAGACTCGTGTTCTGTCCTTTTAATGATTTCATTCTGGAGCCCAGTGTTAATATCTACAAAATAATCACTGTAGCCAGCAACACGCACAATGAGATTTCGGAATTTCTCAGGGTTATTCTGAGCTTCTCTTAAGGTATCAGCTTTAACCACATTAAATTGAACATGGTGGCCGTCTAATTTGAAATATGCACGTATCAGATGGGCAAGTTTATTTATTCCCTCATCACTGGCCAGAAGCTGGGGAGTGAATTTCTGATTAAGAAGTGTTCCTCCTGTTCTTACATGGTCTATCTTTCCTGCTGATTTTATGACTGCGGTCGGCCCATGGCGGTCTGCTCCCTGCACTGGGGAGATGCCTTCGGACAGCGGCTCTTTTGCTTTTCTGCCATCCGGAGTTGCCCCAGTGACTCTACCAAAATAAATATGAACCGTTGTCGGCAATAGATTTATGCGATGAAGGCCTCCTTTAGTATTTGGCCTTCCATTGACAGCTCTGTAATAGGTTTCAAAAATCATTTTCATAATGTTGTCAGCATAGTCATCATCATTTCCATATTTTGGAGTCTTATTCAAAAATCTCTGTCTGAGTGCCTCATGATTTTTGTAATTTGAATGCAATGCATCTATTAGATCTTTCCAAGAAACATATTTCTTGTCAAAAACATTGTATTTAATTGAAGTCAGAACATCTGTCATTGTCCCCAACCCAACACCCTGGATGTAGGATGTATTGTATCTTGCGCCTCCGTCATGGTAATCCTTTCCTTTTTCTATACAGTCATCGATTAGAATCGACAGGAATGGAGCTGGCATATACTTTGCATACAGGCGTTCTATTATATTGTTCCCCTTTATCTTTATATCCACAAAATAGTTGATTTGTTTCTCATACGCATGGAATAATTCTTCAAAAGATGCAAATTTAGCTGGGTCTCCAGTAGAAATGCCAATCTTTTTTCCGGTTCTCGGATCTAAACCATTGCTTAATGTGATTTCAAAAATCTTTGCTAAATTAAAATATCCTGTAAGGATGTAACATTCTTTTCCAAAAGCACCTGTCTCCACACATCCACTGGCTCCTCCATTGCGTGCATCTTCAATAGATTTTCCCTGGCGGACTAATTCCTGGACAATCGCATCTGCATTGAAGACTGAGGGCTGTCCAAATCCAGTCCTTATGATTTTTATCGCTTTTTTCAATAAACCATCAGGAGTTTTCTTGCTTATTTGGATCATGGAACTCGGCTGGAGAATCCTCATCTCTTCAACAACATCTAAAATCAAGTAAGACAATTCATTTACACCATCAGAACCGTCAGTTTTTATGCCTCCTATATTAATCAACGCAAAGTCTGTGTAAGTTCCGCTTTCCTCAGCAGTAACCCCAACTTTCGGAGGTGCAGGCTGATTATTGAATTTCACCCAAAATGCCTGGAGAAGTTCCTTTGCCTTTTCTGGTGACAGAGTTCCTTCTTCAAGCCCTTTCTTATAAAATGGATATAAATGTTGGTCGAGTCGGCCAGGATTAAATGAATCCCAGGTGTTATATTCGATTATTACTCCAAGGTGCACAAACCAGTAATACTGAAGAGCTTCCCAGAAATCACGTGGCGCATGGGCAGGAACACGCTCGCAGATCTCTACAATCCTTTCCAGCTCTGATATCCTTTTGAGATTTTTTTCCTTTATTATAAGCTCTCTGGCTTTTCTTGCATGTCGCTTAGCATAGAGTATTAAAGCATCAGTACAGATTTCCATCGCCTTAAGCTCTTCTTTCTTATCATACGCACTTGGGTCATTGAAGAAATCCAATTCTTTCATGCTTTTTCGAACATCTTTTTTAAAATCAAGAAACCCTTTTTTGTATATTTTATCATCTAAAACAGTATGCCCTGGCGCTCGTTGTTCCATAAATTCAGTAAAAACTCCTGCTTCAAAGGCATCTTTCCATTCCTTTGACATTTCGTTGAAGAGCCTATCTCTGATAGACCTTCCTCTCCAAAACGGAATGATTTCCTTTTTATAGATTTGTTTTGTTTCCTCACTTACTGCAAAAGGGATTTTCTCACGGCTGTTAATGATTTCTAGATCTTGCAAGCTGTGCGCATTTATCTCTGGATAAGTTGGAGTAGCCTTTGGAGCAGGACCGCGCTCTCCCACAATAAGCTCACCTTCATTGATGCAGATTTCCTTATGTTCAAGCAAATATTTAAACGCAAGAGCTCTTCCTATCGGGGTTGAAACTCTCTGTGCTATATCGCTTTTATAAAATTCTGTTATTAGATGTGCTCTCTCAGGTGTGATATACGGTTTTGCATTAAGACTCTGTTCTCGAAGCTTTTGAATTCTTTTGTTCATTACTTAGCCTCCGATTTTCACAAAAAACCCATAATTCATAAGAATCGACATAATGCTCTTTATTTGCTCATCCGGGGATTGTTTTAGGTCTGCAGATGGGTCTTCTCTCTGCAATCTCTTGTATTTAGCACACCCTCCTTTATGATAAGGCAAGAGGTTGATTTGCTTTATTTTTCTCAAACTTTTAAGGAATCGTGCCATTTTTTCGATATTGTTTATGTCATCGTTTATTCCTGCAATAAGAGGAATCCTTATTACAACACGTTTGCCTATGTCTACTAAATTCTTTAAATTCTCAAGGATATCTTTGTTAGATACACCAGTATAGTGCTTGTGCTTCCTGTCATTTATGATTTTAATATCATAAAGGAAAAGATCCACATTTTTTGCTATTCTTTCGATTGTTTTAAAACTGGCACATCCAGAGGTATCAACAACAGTATGTATTTTTCTCTTTTTGCACTCCTTAAGCAGACCATCAAGGAAATCGGGCTGCATGAGAGGTTCACCTCCAGAAAAAGTTACACCACCTCCAGACTCTTCGAAAAATATCCGATCCTTCTCAATCTCCTCTAAAACTTCCTCTACAGTTACCTCGCAACCAGCTATTTTAAGCGCTTCATAAACACAGGCTTCGACACACTTGCCGCAACAATCACACCTGGAATTATCTACTTGAATTTCTCCATTTGGCTTTCTTAGCGCTTTTTGCGGGCATATATCTAAACAGATAAAGCATTCTGCAGGGCATCTATCTCGACGCAAAAGAATTTCTTTGTGTATTTCCTGACCTTCTGGATTGTGGCACCATAAACAGCACAACGGACATCCTTTTAAAAAAACTGTTGTTCGTATCCCTGGGCCATCGTGAATTGCATACCTCTTTATATCGAAAATAATCCCTTTATTCATTCATGTCCTGCCTTATTCAGAAACAGATGCAATAGCGGAAGATTGTGGAGAGGCTTGATTTTATTATTTTTCGGCCAATTTTTTATATGTTTCGTACCTTTCTCTTGCCTCTTCGGCAGCCTGCTTAAATAGCTGTTTTGCAATTTCCGGGTATTGTTGTGCCAGAGTTCTGTATCTTATTTCATTGTTTAGAAATTGTTGATATTCCAGCTTTGGCTCTTTAGAATCCAGAATCAACGGATTCTTCCCTTCTTTTGAAAGCAATGGATTATACCTATAGAGCACCCAGTAGCCAGTCTCAACAGCTAATTTCTCTTCTGCCTGTGTCTTTGACATATCTATTCCATGGTTAATACATGGCGAATAGGCAATAATCAAGGAAGGTCCACTATAAGACTCAGCTTCAATAAAAGCTTTTATACATTGATTCGGATTTGCTCCCATGGCCACATTTGCAACATAGACATAGCCATATGAAATAGCCATAAGACCAAGATCTTTTTTCTTTGTCCTTTTCCCTGCAGAAGCGAATTTCGCAACTGAACCTGTTGGAGTAGCTTTAGAGGCCTGTCCTCCAGTATTGGAATAAACTTCTGTATCGAGGACAAGTACGTTCACATTTTTGTTTGAAGCAAGCACATGGTCTAATCCACCGTAACCAATATCATATGCCCATCCATCGCCACCAAAACACCAGACACTCTTATCCACTATATAATCCTGAAGCTCAATTATTTTTTCAATAAGCGGTCTTGTGTCGCTTGTGGCTTTTAATAGAGCTTCTGGCAAAGCTCTCTTTACTTCTTTAGCTGCTTCTTTTGCCTCCTCTGTAACAGAATCCCAGAGTTCTCGGCTTCTAACAAGAGCTTTTGTGAGTTCAGGGGTTGTTCCTGCCTTCAGTAGCCATTCTATATTATCTAAGAGTTGTCTCCTATTGCTGTCTACTGCTAACCGCATTCCAAATCCATATTCTGCATTGTCTTCGAACAGCGAATTTGCCCATGTGGGACCTTGTCCATTTTTATTTTTACAATATGGCATAGTTGGAAAAGTTCCGCCATAAATCGAGGAACAACCTGTAGCATTGGCAATTATCATTCTATCACCGAAAAACTGTGTTGCTAATTTAACATATGGAGTTTCCCCACATCCTCCACATGCCCCACTAAACTCGAAATACGGCATCAAGAATTGACTGCCTTTAACTGTTGAGGGATTTGTTCCGTCAAGCACATTGTCTGGAAGACCTTCAAAGAAATCAACGTTTTCGATTTCTCCGGAAGCCAACGCTTGATCAATAGGAATCTGCTTTAGAGCTTTCTCTTTAGCAAGGCATGATTCCACACAACTTCCACAGCCAACACAATCTTCCACATAAATCTGCAGCCGGTATTGAAGGTCTCTATCGTTTTTAGTTTTTGATTTTACAACTTTAAATGTTTCGGGAGCATCTTTTAAGTCTTTCGGGTCAATCTGTTTTGGACGGATAGCAGCATGAGGACAAACCAGTGCACATTGATTGCACTGAATACATTTTTCAGGGCACCATAATGGAACCAATGGAGCTACTCTCCGCTTCTCCAGCCGGATCGTCCCAGTTGGCACACACCCATCATAAGGCATGTGAGACACAGGAATCTTATCTCCTTTGAAGTGCATGATTGGTTCTATTATATTTTTAGCGAATTCATCGGCATCATCTGGAATAAGTTTTGGCGTAGGTGCAGGCTTTGTGATTCTATCAGGAACAGGAACTTCTTCCAATGCAGCTGCAGCTCTGTCTACAGCAGTCCAATTCATTTTGACGATATCTTCTCCCTTGCTGATAAAAGTCTTATTTATTGTATCTTTTATTAGTTTTAATGCTTCATCTTCTGGCAGCACTCCAGAAATCTTAAAGAAAACTGCCTGCATGACTGTATTGATACGTTCACCTAATCCAACTTCCTGAGCAATTTTTAAAGCATCTATGTTATATACTTTTATCTTTTTTTCGATAATCGTCTTCTGCATGTCTTCTGTAAGATGCTCAAAAACTTCATCAGCTTTCCATGTGGAGTTTAGAAGGAATGTTCCACCTTCTATGATTCCTTCCAATATATCATAGCGGCCAATATAAGAAGATTTATGAAGAGCGACAAAATTGACGTTATTCAACAGATACTGCGATTGAATCTTTTCTTTTCCAAACCTTAGGTGAGAAATTGTTACACCACCTGATTTTTTGGAGTCATATTGAAAGTAGCCCTGCACATACATGTCTGTGTTGTCGCCAATGATTTTGATTGAATTTTTACTTGCTCCCACTGTTCCATCTGAACCATATCCCCAAAATTTACAGCGGACTACTCCTTTTGGCTCAGCATCAATATCTTCCCCAAGTGGAAGAGAAATTTTTGTGACATCATCATTGATGCCTACTGTGAAACCATGAAAACATTGATTATCGAGATGGTCATATACTGCCTTTATCATTGCCGGAGTGAATTCTTTCGAAGAAAGTCCATAACGTCCGCCAATAACTTTAATGTTTTTCCCAGAAAGGGCCACGGCAACATCCAAATACAGCGGTTCACCAAGTGAACCGGGTTCTTTTGTCCGGTCTAAGACAGCTACTTTCTTGACAGTCTCTGGAATCGCTAAAACAAGAGCCTCAGCAGAAAACGGCCGATACAACCGGACTTTTATTGCTCCAACTTTTTCACCGAGCGTATTCAGGTAAATAACAGTCTCTTCAATCGTTTCTGTGGCACTTCCCATAGCAACAATTACTTTTTCTGCATCAGGAGCACCGATGTAATCAAAAAGATGGTATTGACGCCCAACTTTTTTCGCTAACTTATCCATATATTCCTGAACGATTCCTGGAGTCGCATCATAGAATTTATTAACTGTTTCCCTCCCTTGGAAGTAAACATCTGGATTCTGGGCACCGACCTTCATCATAGGCCTTTCTGGATTCATTGCGCGCTCGCGAAATTCTTTCACATACTGCATTTCAAGCAGTTCCGCAAGTGTCTCATACGGAATGATTTCAACTTTTTGAACCTCATGGGATGTTCTGAATCCATCAAAGAAGTTTAAAAATGGAATCTTGGCTTTTAATGTAGCAAGGTGGGAAACAACGCCCAAATCCATGGTCTCTTGGATTGAGCCTGCCGCCATAAGAGCAAATCCTGTATTTCTGGCTGACATAACATCAGAATGGTCTCCAAAAATGGACAATGCTTGACATGCCAGGGAACGGGCAGACACATGAAAAACAGTCGGCAGCATCTCTCCAGCGATCTTATGCATGTTTGGCAGCATAAGCATCAATCCTTGAGAAGCAGTAAAGGTTGTCGTTAGAGCTCCTGCAGAAAGACTCCCATGAACAGCCCCAGAGGCGCCGCCTTCAGATTGCATCTCAATCACATTCAAGACCTGGCCAAAAATGTTTTTTCTTCCCTGTGAAGCCCATTCATCAGCAAGTTCACCCATGTTTGATGAAGGGGTAATAGGGTAAATGGCGGCAACTTCACTAAATGCATATGCCACATGTGTGGCAGCCGTATTGCCGTCAATGGGTTTAAATATCTTTTCCATGATGTATCTCCTCTTATGATAATCTGTGATTTAATATTGCAGGTAAAATATTTTAATTAACTTTATATTTTACTCTTTTATCCAGATATTTCAAATATTAATTGTTTAAAATAATTATATCTACTTCATGAAAAGGATATAATTTTTGACAATATATTTTTATATTAATAGATTATGCATGGTAATTCAAAAAAAACCGTTTAGAGACAGCGCAAGCACGAGTTTTTCCCCTGTAATAGAGGAAAGTTAAGCGCATAAAATAAGATTTTTAATTGGATTTAAAAATATAATTGAGTGGCTACTCTTTTAATCTTTCAGTTCAGCCCTTCCTTCCAATGCTCTCTTTATTGTCACCTGGTCAGCATAATCAATATCAGAACCAACAGGCAATCCAATTGCTAATCGAGTTATCTTGATGCCATGATCTTTCAAGGTTTTTGCAAGATATACAGCAGTTGCTTCTCCATCGGTTGTAGTACTTGTAGCCAGAATAATTTCTTTAAACGAGCCTTTACGCATGCGCTTTAATAACTTCTCAATCTTGAGTTCACCCGGCCCTATTCCTTTTAAAGGCGAAATAGTCCCTAATAGCACATGATAACGCCCATTATAAATCCCTGTTTTCTCGATTGAAGCGATATTAAACGGCTCTTCAACAATACATAACAAGGTATCATCTCGCCTTTCATCTGAACAATAGTAACACGGATTGATATCGGTTAAGTTATTGCAAATCGAACAGTATGATGTCCCTTGCTTTGCATTTCGTATAGATTCCGTTAATTTCTCCACTTCATTCATTGAAAGCCCTATCAAATAATATGCTATTCTTTGAGCAGATTTTGCCCCAATACCAGGAAGTGTTTTCAATTGTTGGATAAGATTATTTATAGGATGATCTTGTGATAACATCAGAATAATCCCGGAATCTTAAATCCTGGCCCTAATGCGCCCAATTTTTGAGAGACATCCTCATCAACTTTCATTGAAGCGTCATGAAACGCTGCTGCAATTAAATCCTGAAGCATCTCTACATCCTCACTGTTCACCACTTCTGGATCTATCTTAATAGACATTAAGTTTTTGGACCCATCAAGGATGACACTCACCATTCCTCCTCCGCTTGAACCTTCGACCCTCATTTCGGCCAGTTCTTTTTGGAGTTTCTCCTGCATTTCTTTTGCAGTTTTTAGCATCTTTTGGAAATCTGGTATTCCCTTCATTTTATTCTCCTCTAAGTAATAACCTTAGGAGGTTTTAATCTTTGGATTTTTTCATTGGCTCAACAGAAAGAATCTGCGCCTTAAATGTATTTATAAAATTCTGGACCGACGGATCCTTTAATGCCATGTCAACATCTTTGTTTTTTGTTTTCCCCGGTTCAGGAGCATCTTTTACCACTTCATGCTTTTGCTCCTGCTTATCAGAATATAAATTTGAACCTTCTAAAGATTCCCTTATGGCTTTCTTTTTTTCATGCAAAGGCTGCGTTGGAAAGAAACTGTTACTTTCATTTATTTTATGAATGTTATTATCCTGAAAAACAGATTTACTCTGTCCTATAGCAGATTTTTGTACTTCTTTTTTAATGTATTCAATCTCGGCAATAATATCTTCTAAAGGAATTATTTGCTTGAAATGGCATAGTTTAACCAATAATGCTTCCAAGTAAAACCTCTGATGAGAAGAAAATTTTAATCCTGGCTCTCCTTCTTGGAGCGCTAGAAGGTAGCGCAGAATTTCTTCAGAAGACAGTTTTTCCGCTTGTTTTTTTAATTTATTAAGATCATCTTCTCCGATAGAAAGTAAATCCCCAACGTTTTTTACGGATTTTACCAATAGTAAATTTCTGAAATGCTGTGTAAGTTCTTTATAAAAAAATGGGAGATCATATCCTGAGTCAATTACATTCTCGACAAGAGAGAATGCTTTCTCTGGCTTTCCTTGGATAATCATTTCCGAAAACTGAAAGAGGGTTTCACTTTTTATTGTCCCTAAAATTTCCATCAAATCATCATCACTTATGCTCTCTCCAGAAAATGCAACAGCCTGGTCGAGTAGACTCTGAGCATCCCTGAGACTACCATCCGCAGCTTCTGCAATCATGTTTAACCCGGAGGAAGAGATAATAATATTTTCTTTTTTCGTGATGTACAGCAAATGATTAATTATATCTTTCATAGAAATTTTCTTAAATTCAAAATGCTGACACCGGGAAACAATCGTTTGAGGAACTTTATGGAATTCTGTCGTTGCAAAAATGAAAACAGTATTTTCTGGAGGTTCCTCTAAAATCTTAAGCAATGTGTTAAAAGCTTCATTTGTCAGCATATGAACTTCGTCTATTATAACAACCTTATAACGGCTATGAATTGGTTTATACTTTAAGCCTTCACGAAGCGATCGGGCTTCCTCTACTCTCCTGTTGGCTGCACCATCTATCTCGATAACATCCACAGAATGGTCATTGGTTATCTCCTCGCAGAATTCACATTTATTGCATGGAGTAGGAATAGGTCCGGATTTGCAGTTCAATGCTTTCGCAAAGATTCGGGCAGCAGTTGTTTTTCCAACACCTCTCATCCCAGAAAAAATATAGGCCTGTGCCACCCTGTTGTTTTTAATCGCATTCATTAAAGTCTGGACCACTGGCTTTTGGCCGACCATCTCCTCAAATATTTTAGGCCTGTATTTTCTTGCTAAGATTATATAACTCATAAGACTTGCGAATTCTTTCTGATTGGAACCTTTTATGTAGACTACATATTAGCATAATTTTTTCTTAAAGCAAAAAACTATTTTGCCTTAAAGCATCATAATGGATATGATAGAAAAAAAATGGGCAGCACAAGGCAAAAAGCTCTTTTAGAAATACATTCTGCTGTCTTTCTTTTTGGCCTGGCTGGCCTTTTTGGGAAATGGCTTACTTTTTCGCCATTGATTATTGTATTTGGGCGAGTTTGTTTTGCCTGTGCTGCATTAGCAGTATTTATCTTTTTATCCCAAAGAAAGTTCTCGATTTTCCCAAAAAGCTCTTATGCAATACTTTTTTTTCTTGGCTTGCTTCTTGCCACACATTGGATTGCATTCTTCCAATCTATCCAAGTCTCAACAGTAGCTGTAGGACTTCTTTCCTATTCGACTTTCCCCATCTTTACGGTCTTCCTTGAACCCCTTTTCTTCAAGAAAAGAATAGAAGTACAAAACGTTTTTTATGCAGGTTTGTGTTTACTTGGAATTTTCTTTATTATTCCCTGCTTCGACCTTCAGCATTCCGTTTTTCAGGGAGTTCTTTGGGGGGTGTTGTCCGGCCTTACTTTTTCTGTGTTAACCATTTCAAATAGAAAACTTTCGCAGAAATACTCAAGCCTTCTTATCGCATTCTACGAAGATATTT
>DAOUSP010000119.1 GCA_030627155.1 Candidatus Aminicenantota bacterium | reverse complement strand
TCTTCAGGAACTAATCGAGAAATGCGTTTATAAATTGCAATAGCTTTTGAATAGTTTCCGCAACTTTCATAAAAAGTGGCTATCCTCTTGAGTTCCTCTACAGCTTTGTCGTTCTTCTTTAATTTTATGTATATATCGCTGATAATATTCCGGATATTAATATCTTGCTCATCTCCAGTCAGGAGCTTTTTGTACTCCTCGATTGCATCCTGGAATTTCCCTTTCTTTATTAATTTCTCCGCTATTGATTCAATTCTGGCTCTATTGATTTGATTATCAATCATTTTCTTCTTTGCCCAAGATTAAAAGTGAATCTATGCAATGGTGTTGGTCCCATTTTTTTGAGTGCAACATAATGTTCATTTGTCCCATACCCTTTATTTTTGGCAAAGGAATATCCTTTATAAATTACGTCCATTTGATACATCATCTCATCCCGCATTACCTTTGCAGCAATAGATGCAGCAGCAATAGAAATACTTATTTTATCACCTTGTGAAACACCTGCCTGAGGATAATTTACATCATTCAGGTTGAACCCGTCAACCAAAAGAAAATCAGGAGCTACCGGCATACTTTGAACAGCTCTTGTCATTGCCCCTAAAGAGGCCCAGTATATGTTCTTCTGGTCAATTTCATTTGAAGTGGCTAAACCAATGCCAACTGCCCGTGCATGAGTCAAGATTTCTTTTGCTAAGCGTTCTCTTTTCATGGAAGAAAGACTTTTCGAGTCATCAATTTCCTTCACCCACCCTTCGGCTTCTTTCAATATAAATTGGGGAGAGAACAAAACGCAAGCCGCAACAACAGGGCCAAAAAGAGCCCCCCTACCGGCCTCATCCACTCCAGCAATACAACGATACCCCTGGTTGAACAGCCATTTTTCAATGTGAAAATTCGCCATTTTCACTTTCTTATATGGAAATAAACAAATAGTTTCTACGATGGCCTTTGATATAAAAGAAGACTTTTTTAAGAATCACTTTCGTCCCCTCACTGATTGAAACAACAAGGTTTCGATATTTTCCCAAATAAATTATTTATAGCAATCGGTCCTCTATCTTGCTTCTTTAAGCCGTGCTGCTTTTCCTCTCAAGTTCCGAAGGTAATAAAGTTTTGCCCTCTTTACCTTTCCTTTTCTCATTACTTCTATCTTACGAATCATCTTAGAATGTAAAGGAAAAATTCTTTCAACTCCGATTCCAAAGGAGATTTTCCTGACCGTGAATGTGGCTCCTATATTAGACCCTTTCTTGGAAATCACGTCTCCACGAAAAACCTGAATCCTTTCTTTTTCGCCTTCTTTGATAACAACATGAACCTTAACGTTATCTCCAACTTGAAAATTTTCTAAATTTTCCTTTTTCTCTTTTTCTTCAACAAAATCAATCAGATTCATTCTTTTTTCCTTCCTTTTCTGTTCTTATTTCATCCAATATCTTCTTATCCTCTGGAGACAGATTCCTTTTTTTTAAAATGTCAGGCCTTATGAGCCAGGTTTTTTCCAGCGCTTTCTTTCTCCTCCAATGCCCAATTTTCTTATGATCTCCAGAGAAAAGAATTTCAGGAACTTTCATTCCCTTAAATTGGCGCGGCCGCGTATATTGTGGAAAATCTAACATCCCTTCGTAGAATGAATCGTACTTCACTGAATTCGCTTTTCCCACAACATCAGGAACAAGCCTTGCCACAGCATCAATCACAACCATTGCAGCCGTCTCTCCTCCAGTGAGAATGTAGTCACCTATAGATACTTCCTCTGTGGCTAAACATTGGACCACGCGTTCATCAAGTCCTTCGTAACGGCCACAAATCAAAATAAGTTGGTGAAGCTTCGCCAGCCTCTGTGCCATATGGAAGTCGAACTTTCTTCCTTGAGGAGAAAGAAGGACAATAGAAGCTTCATGCTTACATTTGACTTTTTTTACTGCTCTAAAAACAGGCTCGGGCTTAAGCACCATTCCCAGGCCGCCTCCGTAGGGGCGGTCATCGACTTGCCTGTGTTTGCCATGTGCAAAGTCCCTTAAATCATGAACATGAATTTCAACAAGACCTTTCTCAAGCGCTTTCTTTATAACGCCTCCCGAAAAAACACTCTCGAACATTTCGGGGAAGATTGTTATTATATCAAATCTCATTAGACTCTAAAAGCCCCTTTGAAGGAGCAATAACAATCTCTCGCTTTTCTAAATTTACCTTCCGGCAAATCTCCTTATGAAAAGGAATAAGAATTTCTCTCTTGCCTTTCTGGACAACTAAAAGGTCGTTATTGTTAATCAGCCACAAATCTTTGACAACACCAACTTTCTTCCCTTCTTCTGTAACCACCGAGCACCCTACAATTTGATAGGTATAAAATTCATCCTTTTCAAGGGGTTGAATCTCT
This sequence comes from Candidatus Aminicenantota bacterium, assembly GCA_030627155.1. Lineage (GTDB taxonomy): Bacteria > Acidobacteriota > Aminicenantia > Aminicenantales > Aminicenantaceae > Kmv29. Next base: position 2,505 of record DAOUSP010000119.1, on the reverse strand, counting down.
TCCTCTGGAATCAGAATTTCTTGACCTACTAAATCTTGTGCCTCAGCAATAGTTTGAACCCCTTTAAGCTTTAAAATATAATATTTCCCTCTGGAGTAACAGGATTCAACCTTAAACTCCTTTAGGGCATTTTTTCCCTTGAAAAAGACCTTTGAAAAAAAGGGCTTTTCAGGACAGCTTAAGAAAAGCTTTACTCTTAGTTCACCTCTTTTACCCTGGCTTCTTAAAACTTTTCCGATACTTATTACATCAGCCTTTTTCAATTATCTCGAGGTTAAATCTCCTTTTGAGTTTCATCCCAGCTGCACCAAGAATGACTCTTATCGCCCTGGCGGTTCTTCCTTGTTTTCCGATAACTTTCCCTAAATCTTCCTGGGCAACCTTAAGCTCTAAAATCGTTGTTTGCTCTCCCTCTAATTGAGAGACGTGTACCTTATCCGGATTGTCAACTAAGGCTTTGGCAATCAATTCAACTAGTTCTTTCACTGTAACCTCCTTAAAGTTTTGTTAATTGGATAGTTTCTCTGACTTGGAAACTTTATTTAAGAGAGATTGAACTGTTTCAGAAGCTTGAGCTCCTCTCTCCAACCAATAATTTGCTTTCTCCATGTCAATTTTAATGTCAGGGGGCTCTTTTAATGGATCATAGTAACCAATTATATCTTTTGCTTTGCTTTCTCTTGGTTTTCTTGAATCTGTAACAACTATCCGATAAAAAGGCCTTTTTTTTGTACCCAATCTCATCAATCGTATCGAAATCATTTTTGAATCACTTCCACTTCAATTTTAAATAGGAAGTAGTGATAATATCGAAATTTTTATTATAAGTCAACTGGTTTTAATGAGATAATAGAGATCCAGAAATGAATTTCTGGAACTGTGATTTTTTCATCATTTTTTTCATTTCAAAGAACTGCTTCAATAATTGGTTTACTTCAGAAACAGACCGTCCGCTTCCTTTAGCAATTCTTAAACGGCGACTTCCATTTATTATCCTGGGATTGATGCGCTCTTTTACTGTCATGGAATTGATGATTGCTTCAAAATGAAATAGCTTTTTTTCATCGATCTTCAACTGCGAAATATTCTTAAAGGGTCCGCCAGTAGGGAATAAATTCAAAAACTGAGACAAAGATCCCATTTTCTTTAGTTGAACAAGCTGCTTTTGAAAATCCTCCAGAGTAAACTCTTGCTTCAGAAGCTTGCGGGCAAGCTCTTCGGCTTCCTTCTTATCCGCTTCTTTTTCAGCTTTTTCAATTAAACTTAAAATATCTCCCATACCTAAGATCCGAGAGGCCATCCTGTCCGGATAGAATGGCTCAAATTTGTCATATTTTTCCCCAACGCCGATAAATTTTATGGGCTTCCCTGTTACATGGACGATCGATAAGGCCGCACCTCCCCTTGCATCCCCATCTAACTTTGTTAAAATGATAGAAGTAATACCTATTTTTTCTGCAAACAACTGGGCGCTTTTTACAGCATCCTGTCCAGTCATGGCATCCCCTACATAAATTACCTCTGTGGGATTAAGAATGTTTTTGACCATGCGGAGTTCTTCCATGAGTTCGTCATCTATATGAAGCCGCCCCGCTGTATCTACGATAAGGGGATCAAACCCTCTGTCTTTGGCAAACGCAACTATTTCTTTGATGGCCTTTTGCGGAGCCTCTATTTGAGTTTTGGACAACTCATAGAAAGGAAGGTTAAGCTGTTGGCCAATCATCTTCATTTGTTCTTGAGCAGCAGGCCTTTTCAAGTCGACAGATACAAGGAGTGGATTTTTCTGGAGGTTTTGTGTCCATCTTGCAAGCTTTCCACATGTTGTCGTTTTTCCTGTCCCTTGTAATCCCACAAGCATAAATACAGTTGGCAGGGTACTTGAAAAAGACAAGCTTTGCATATTGCTTCCCAAAATTTCTGTCAGCTCATCCCGGACAATCTTTATCACTTGCTGGGCAGGCGTCAGGCTAGCGAGCACTTTTTCATCTAATGCCTTCTCTTTCACTTTAGCTTCAAATTCCTTAACAACTCGATAATTGACATCAGCCTCAAGGAAAGCCAGTCGTAACATCTTCATGGCTTCTGCCATGTTTTTTTCTGTTATTGTTCCTTCTCCTCGCAGAAATCTCATGACTTTCTGAAGCCTGTTTGATAATTGGTCGAGCATTTTTTACCTCTGGATATATATGAATCTTTTTATCTTTATATGCTACGTTAAACTCTAAACTCAAGTCAAATTCCTGCTCTTCTACGTAAGCATCTCTATTTTCGTGATGAGGGAAACATCTGACCTAATTGAGAAGTACGGCGACAGATCCTCTCCATCTGAAGCCCATTGTGGAGGGTGGGAGGGTCTTGGCAACGATGAAGGGAACCGGCGCTGTGACAGATTACACGTTCATAATTAACCTGAATTATTCATAAATTATGCCGACACCAATATTTATTTCCTATGATATCTGCCAGTTACATTGATTTTTCCTTCAGCATAACATTCAACTC
>DAOUSP010000054.1 GCA_030627155.1 Candidatus Aminicenantota bacterium | reverse complement strand
CCAACTAGCTAATGGGACGCGGGCTCATCCTATAGCGATGGCCGAAACCATCTTTGATCTTTATACCATGCGATATTAAGACATTATCCGGTATTAGCGGCCGTTTCCAACCGTTATCCCAGACCACAAGGGCAGATTACCCACGTGTTACTCACCCGTTCGCCACTCCCTCCAAATAGCAAGCTACAAGGAGATCGTTCGACTTGCATGTGTTAGGCACGCCGCCAACGTTTACTCTGAGCCAGGATCAAACTCTCCAGTTTAAAAAGAACTCCGAAGAGTTCTTAACGAAACAATTTGGCAAATTGGATCGATTTTGGTCGCTCCGCTCTTTAATTCAAAGATCTTTTTCTTTCTATCCCGAGAAAGAAACTTCTATATTAAAAAATCTAACTAATAAATTTTTAACCAAATTAGGCTTATATTCTGAAAGCAAATATATAATAAGAGTATTTCTTTAGATTGTCAAGAGGGTTTATTTTCTTTTTTTAAAAAAATATTTTAATTCGACCTCCCTAAAAATATTCCGCTACTTTTCCTTTTCCCTAAAATAATTTTAATAAATTTGGCACATTTCCTGCTCTTTGTTAATTACAATGCGAAAGATTATGAATTTTTATTTTAGCCGTAAAGGATTTTCTCTTATAGAACTCACAATATCATCGTGTATTGTGATTTTTTTATGTTTAGGAATGGCACAAATTGTTTCTCATTCGCTTCTTATTAAGAGGAGAAGCGACAGCCGTGTGCTCTCTGCTGAACTTGCCTCTTCTAAGCTTGAATATTTCAAATCTCTTTATTATGAAAGCAATGAATTAAAAAAAGGCACAGGTAAAGAAATCCAATACATCCAGAGCCATCCTGAACCTTTTTATCTAAGCTGGACAATCCAGGAAATTCCTTGGCACCTTAAAAGAATAGAAGTCGAATGTTATTCAGAAAATTTTCCTCAGAATAAAGCTCAGTTGATTCTTATTCTTTCTCGAGACTTAAGGTTTTGAAATGGGAAAAAAAGGATTCTCCTTGATAGAAAGTCTAATAAGTCTATCTATCTGCTTCTTTATTGTTATTTGCAGTCTTGAATTTTATGTTTCTGTTCGCTCCCACTTTTTAAAGCTCAAAGAGGAAGAAGAAACAAATGCTGAAGCATTCGCGGCTTTGGATAAAATGAGAATAGATTTCATGGAAGGTGGCATGGGACTTACCATCCCCATAAAACAGGGGATCCTGGATGGAATACGTGAAGAAGATGGGACACTGTCAATTTTCAGCAAAGAACATAGCTATTCCCTTTCACACTCAATTGTTCCAGGACAGACAAGAATCATTCTGAATAATACAGAAGGGCTTAAAAAATCCAGAGACATATGTATTTCAAATAAAGGCCATGGAGAAATCCACACAATTTCATCAGTTGATGAATATTCTATCGAACTGTCTTCTCCGATAAATTTTTATTATGCACAAAAAGACACCCAAATCATTCTTATTAAAAAAGTCATCTATTTTCTTGACCAGGGCCAGAATGTCTTAAGGCGCAAGGTTAATTCAAGTCCAGCCCAACCTCTCTTAGAACGTGTTAGTTCATTCGAACCATCCTACGAAAAACCTTCAAATCTTGTTCGTATTAGTCTGTTTCTTAAAACAACCAAGGAGAAAAAATATGAAATTTCCGTCTTTCCAAAAAATATCGCTCTTGCTTTTTTTCTTTGAACAAAATAGAGGAAGGGTAAAAGGCACATCAACTCTTTGGGCTGTTTTTATTTTTCTTATATTTTCCACATTAGGATTGAGCATGCTCCATCTTACTCAAATCTATATCAAATTGAGTTCTTTTAAAAAAAATTCGCTTCTTCTCGGTTACGCCTCTGAGAATGGGATTAAGCAAGGTTTCACCCAGTTATTCAATATGTTCATGCAAAGCACTTCGCCCATTATCCTTTCTGAAGAGAAAGAGATTGAGCTTAAACAAGATGCTCTTAACATGGGGCTCAAAACTTTACAAATGATATCAGGGCAGGATTTGCCTCTTTTATATAAAGAACACTGGAAGCAATTCAACTGGGAAACACTTACAACTTTTTATCCTGAAAAAATACAGGACAAAAATGATTATTTCAACGCTATTTATTTAGCAAACATCTATTCAGAAGGGAAATTAGATAATTTCTCTCCAAAAAGGGCTTCCTCTCTTGAAGTATCAATCGGGATTTCTGTAGGAAAGATTCCTTTGCCTATGCTTCCTGTGCTGCTCGAAAAGAAACTAAGGTTAAAAGAAAAAGAAAATTTTTTAGAGGAAAATAACATCGAACTTCTTCCTTCAAGTTTCTCTTCAACTTCTACGAAAATGAATTTCTCCGAAGAGAAAATCCTGCCTAAAGAAGCTCCAGAGCAGTTAAATAAAGCATTAAAGACAGAAATATTTTATCCTCAGAATCTATCTCCTGCTCAAGTCAGAAGAGCCTTGGGATTAGAAGAGAGCAATGATCCAATCCCACAAGGAGTTTATCTAATAAAAGACGACTTGGGTTTAGGAGGCTTATTCGTCCAGGGCGATGTAGATGAGATGATCTTGGCTATCCAGGATTCTTTTCAGGTAATCTCTTTTCTTACATCTGAAGGTGCATGGATTTTAAGATTCAATCCACATGAACAAAAAACAATTTTTTCAACTCCTGCGAAAATCGAGTCTTATGACTTCAACCCCAGGGGAATTATCGTTGTGAATGGGGAAATCAAATCACTTGGAGGTGGCTTTGTGGAACCAACCGGAGAAATAACTATGGTTTCTGATGAAACACCTTGCATCCTCCAAGGGATAAACTTGACTCTCATTTCATCAGATAAAATAACAATCAGCTCCCACATCCTTCACCAAGGAATTACATGGCAAGAAGGAGTTCCTTATGCAAAAGACTCGACTTCTCAACTTGTAATCTTTACTACAGGCCAAGATTTTTTGGACGAAAGCTTAAAAGAGGGGAAGATCATTATTGGCGAAGATTCCCCTCAGGATATAAAAATTCAAGCCTCTATAACGGCTGCAGGCAACGGGTTTGCTATCCAAGGGAAAGGAAAAACCGTTCACATTTCAGGAAGCCTTCATATATCTGATTACAGTTCGAATAACAACGAACTTAAAATCTCGTTTGATGACCGATTTTTAACGGATGAAAGCCTGCTGGAAAATGCGCCAAAAACAACAAAACCTGTGCTGTCGATTTTATTCTTTAAAACACAAGAATGGAAGGATATGATATGACCTACAGTAAAAAACCATTCACCGGCAGGATAACATCAGGATTTTCTTTGATTGAACTCTTGGTTGCGGTTTCTCTTTTGGCTGTTTTTATTGGAATCATGTCATATTCTTTTCTTAATCTCTCTCCAAAATATAAACTTAAACGTGCTGTTTGGGAAATTCATTCTCGTATGAATTTCGCCAGGTACAAAGCCATCTTTGACGGGACTAAAATCAGAATAACTTTTAACGACTATAGCTACTTCCTTGAAAAATATGATGAGAGTCAAAACAAATGGCAGCCAGGACAAAAATATTTCCTTGACGGCGTTACTGTTCAAGCCAATAATACTCCTACTTTTTATCCAGGAGGAACAGTGTCGAACTTGGCTTCTATCTACGTTTTTAATTCCTGGGGAAAATACAAGATAACACTTGCGATTTCAGGAAGGATAAAAATAACAGAGATATAAACTTCTACTTTTCTTCATCATTCCTCCTAAATCACGGACTCTACTCCTGAGCATTCATCAAAAAACAACCCGGATATTTACATTAAGCCAATGGCTCATATTGTGCTATAATAGAAAAGGATTGCGATTTTCTCTTTGAGGAGGGTGCAATGCGACAATCAATTTTTATTTTTCTCTTATGTTTTCTAACTATATTTGCTTCCCTTGGTTTGTGCCATGAAAAGTCAATATCAAATGAAGGAAATATCACTCTAAAAGAAATCATTCCTTTCTTTTACTGCTCTATCTCTCATAAAGGTCCTTATTCTGATATCCCTCAAGTTATAAGTATCTTAATGTATAATTCAAGAAATCAAAACATTTTTCCAGCTGGGCCTATATTTGGGATTTTTCATAACGTTCCAGGAGTAACAAAACCTGGTGACCTCCAGTGGGAGGTTGGATTCATAGTTAGTACTCCTATCATGGCCAGAGATCCCCTTGAAGTTAAAGAATGGAATCATACTCTTGTAGTATCAACTATATATGTTGGTTCATATGAAGAAAGTGAACAAATATATCAAGATATTTTCCAATGGATGGAAGATAACGACTATATCCAATCAGGCCCAATTATGGAAATGTTTCTCGATGTTCCTTCCGAAACATCCGGTTCACAAGAAAGGAAGACTGAAATCTGGGTTCCATGCAGAAAAAAATGAAAACTATTCCTCTGAAAACCCCTTACATGCTTTAACACAAATTCCACAAATGTACTGCCCAACGAATCCCCTGCGGTTAAATTCTTTTAGCTGTTCAAAACAGGCCATATAATCAAAGTCCTCTCTTAGAGGCCGTATGGCCTGAGCCGGACATACATTCAAGCACTTTTGACAGGAACCACAATCTCCTTCACAAGCTTTATCTTCTTTAAGGGGCATATCTGTAAGAATCGTGACAAGTCGAAAACGCGCTCCGAATTTTTTGTTCACAAGAAGATTATTCCGTCCAATCCAACCTAACCCAGCAAGAGCGCCCACTTTTTTATGAGGCAAATGACCTCTCTGTTTTTCCCAGTCAATGATTTGTGAAGCAGGAATAGGAAGAGCTTGAAACCCAAGCTCTTGAATACGGTTAGCTGTAACGAAGGCCCCTCTATCCAGAAAAAAATTTATCTGGCGGTAATGATGAAAATAAATTCGTGTAGGCTTGTCCTGAATATCCTCTATTACAGAATCCAAAAGTCTTTTCCCAAGACAAATGGCTTTATCAAACTTTTTCAACGATTCTTGACTCAAAGCAAACTCATGCTTGACTTCAGAAATTCCTGCGACGCCAAAAAGAGAGAATCCCTGGTCTAAAACAAATTTTTTTAAACTCTCATAGTAATCTTTCTCTAAACTCATCAGAACTGATTGTACGGAACCATGCTTTATGTGTCAACGAAGCAAAAAAATCATAAAAGATTTTTTAAAAATCTAAAGCCAGAGATTGACTCAATGGATTTATTAAGATATATCAAATAATACTTAATTATGAAAGAAGCAAGAAAATTTCAATCTTCATCTAATAAAGTCTATAGCAAATAGAGTTTCAAAGGAGTAAAAATGGTCGAAAAAACTTTAGCTATAATTAAACCAGACGCCATAAAAAAGAAAGTAATCGGCAAAATCATCAAGAGGATCGAGGATGAAGAATTTATTATCTGTGAGATGAAAATGCTTCACTTAACAAAAGAAGAAGCCCAGGGTTTTTATATTGTCCATAAAGCAAAACCTTTTTATGAGAGTCTAACTGACTTCATGTCCTCTGGAAAAATCATAGTGATGGTTTTGGAAAGAGAAAATGCCATTTATCATTGGCGCACCGTGATGGGCGCTACAGACCCGGCTTTAGCTGAGCCAGGAACCATCCGCCATGCCTACGGGTTCTCTATAGAACGCAACGCTGTCCATGGATCTGACAGCCCAACAACAGCCATTTGGGAAATAGATTTTTTCTTTAAGAACAAAGGAAATAAATAAACAAAATCTTTAGGGGGAAAACAAGGCAATGATTATTATCTTTGTAGGTTACCTTGTATTAACAATGGCCCTTGGCCTCTGGCAGGCCTTGAGAACCAAGACTCAATCTGACTTTGTCCTGGGTGCCTCAAAATTGCCCGGGTGGATGCTCGCTCTGTCTGAGCGTGCCACAGGAGAATCAGCATGGCTGTTGCTCGGGCTCACAGGTTTCATATATGCCCATGGTATTTCAGGCATATGGATAGGCGTGGGGTGCCTTTTAGGTATAAGCACAGCCTGGATTGTCCTTGCCAGAAAATTCCGTCGAGAAGCCAGCAAATATAACTCATTAACAATGCCTGAATACTTTTCTGCTAAATTCCCTCAAAAAGCAAATACTATCAGGATACTTTCTACACTGATTATAGTCTTCTTCTTCATATTTTATGTCGGCGCTCAGTTTGCTGGAGCAGGAAAGACCATTTTCACAACATTCGGCCTCAATCCCTTTTGGGGCCAGATCATTGCAGCCGCTGTAATCCTTGTCTATGCCACTATCGGAGGGTTTATAAGTGTCGTAGCAGTAGACACATTCCAGTCAATTCTCATGATCACAACACTCGTTGTAACTCCAATTGTTATCATCATTCATATCCTTTCCGGGCCGTACTGCATTCCTGAAGCAGTTGCTGCTGCCAGCAGAGGAGCAGGTTCATTGACAGGAGGGCTAACTGGCTTTGCCGCAGGATTACTCATTTTTAATAATCTCGCCTGGTTCTTTGGCTATCTTGGAGGCCAACCCCAGCTCAATGCCCGTTTTATGGGAATGCGAGATGACCGTAACGTGAAAATTGGAAGGAATATTGCCGTTAGCTGGACCTTGCTTGCCTACATTGGAGTCGTTATCATCGGAATGGGTGGGCTTGTGCTTTTTGGACCTAACGCAGTTCCTGACGAAGAAATGATTCTTCCTTATATACTGAAACAGCTGTTTCCCTGGTGGCTCGCAGCAATCCTTCTGGCAGGTGCTGTAGCAGCCATGGTTTCCACTGCCCAGAGCATGCTGTTAGTTGCAGCATCCTCTGTCAGCCAGGATATCTATAAAGGTATCATCAAGAAGGGAAAGGCACCAGATGGCAAGCTTCTCACAATTTCCCGCATCGCAACTCTGGGAATCGGAATTTTCTCGCTAATCCTTGCTCTTACAACTTCGGATTTAATTTATTATATAGTCAGTTATGCCTGGGCAGGCATTGGCTGCTCATTTGCTCCTGCAGTACTTCTCTCTTTTTACTGGGACCGTTTTGGCTCATCAGGCGTTGTGACTGCTCTTTTTACAGGCCTCACCACAACAGTCATATGGATAGTCTCTGGCCTGGACAAGATGATTACAGCAAGAGCTGTTACATTTATTGTTGCTATGACTCTGGCAATACTTGTTACATTACTTAAAAAGGAAGAAAAGCATATTCCTGTAACATAGCCGTAACAAAGAAAACTGTCATTCTCTTTCTTTAAATTTCATCTGGGATTTCAAATAATTTTCTATTTTTTTAAATTTATTTACAACTTTTTCCCTCTATTTCCGACTCAATATATAAGGAGAAATGTATGAAGTAGTACTAAATAGTGTGTTAATTAAAGCTAACTTATTATTTTTAAACAATTTAGTGAAAATAAGTTCTTGACAATTTATT
>DAOUSP010000085.1 GCA_030627155.1 Candidatus Aminicenantota bacterium | reverse complement strand
GTTCGGTCAGGAAGTGGATTTCCTTCCTTGCACCAAAATTCCCATCCTATATCTCCTTTGATATATTCTGCGTCTAATTCAATTTTCTTCAAAACAATCATGGCAGCTTCTATAACATCTCTTCCTACACCGTCTCCTGGAAGTATTGCAATCTTATATCTGGGCATAATTTTCCTCCCTTGTAAATAAATAATTTCTTCTTCACGCTTTTCGTCCTTTTACAGGCATTATTTAGCCCTGGCTCTCTTCTTTTCCAATTTTGCTTTTGTATAAGGAATCAGTCCCCCAGCTTCCAAAATTCCAGATACTGATTCAGGAAGCGGAGAAAATGACAAAATTCCTTTTTGTGTTTTTATCTGTCCTTTTGAAAAATCGATGGCAATTTCCTCGCCTTTTTCAACGCTTTCAACAATTTCTTCAGACTGAATCACTGGAAGCCCCTGGTTTATTGCATTTCTGAAAAAAATCCTGGCAAACGATTTTGCAATAACTGCCTGAATCCCAGCATATCTCAGGCAAGTTGCTGCTTGTTCCCTGGAGCTCCCGCATCCAAAGTTCTTACCTGCTACTATGATATCTCCAGGCATTGCTTTTTGAGAAAACTCAGGATCTAAATCTTCCAAGGCATGAACCGCCATTTCTTTTGGGTCTAAAATGGAATATGTGTATTTTCCTGGAAAAATCACATCAGTATTTACATTATCCCCATATTTCCATACTTTTCCTTTTTTCATAGATATTCCCTCGGGTCTGTTATTTGTCCCTCAATTGCTGAGGCAGCCACTGTAGCAGGAGATGCCAAATAAATAAATGAATCTCTGCTTCCCATCCTTCCCTGAAAGTTTCTATTAGCAGTACTTAAAGCTACCTCTCCTGGGGCAATAACACCTTGATGAGCTCCCAAACAAGGCCCGCATCCTGGATTTAAAACCACACAACCTGCCTCAACTAAAGTTTCAAGGACTCCTTCTTTTAAAGCAAGCAAGTATTCTGCTCGGGATGCAGGAATTACTAAAACCCTTAATTTTGGATGCACTTTTTTCCCTTTAAGGATCTGGGCAGCAACTACTAAGTCCTCAAGACGGCCGTTTGTACACGTGCCAATAACTGCCTGATGAAATTTGATCCCTTTGGCCTGGGAAACTGGCTTAACATTATCTACTGTATGCGGGAAAGCCACCTGTGGCTCCAAAGAGGAAATATCATAATGAAGAACCATCTCATATTTTGCACCCTCATCAGAACAAATTAGCTCAAACTCATCTTTAGCCCTATTTTTCAGCCATGAAATAGTGGCATCGTCTTGGGCAAAATATGCATTCTTGGCTCCCATTTCAGCGGCCATGTTACAAAGGACAATCCTGGAAGCAATACTCATGTTTTTTGCTGCATCACCTGAAAATTCAACAGCTTTATAATTAGCACAGTCAGCTCCTTCCTCCCCTATGATTTTCAATATAATGTCTTTAGCATAAACACCTCGAGGCAGTTTTCCCTCTATTTGAACTTTCAGCGTTTCAGGAACACGAAGCCAAATCTCATCAGTCGCCCATAAAACTGCAACTTCAGAACGCCCAATTCCTGCAGAAAAAGCACCTAAAGCTCCGTAGCTTACTGTATGGGAGTCTGCTCCCAGAATCAATTTTCTTGGGGTGGCAAATCCGTTTTCCATGAGAACTTGGTGGCAGATTCCATGATGAATATCAAAAAAATTTGTAATTTTTTGCTCTGCAACAAATTTCCTGATTGTTTTATGATTCTGGGCATATTTTTCAGATGATGCAGGAACAACATGGTCTAATATGATGACAAGTTTCCCCGGGGAGAAGACTTTTTCTACACCAAGTTTTTCAAATTCTTTAATGATTGCTGCTGAATTATCATGAGAAAGGATGTAATCAGGAGACACAGTGACAACATCTCCAGCAGAAACCTTCTGCCCTGCTTTTAAGCCAAGCAATTTTTCAGAAAATGTTTTCCCCAATTTCCCTCCTTTTCACTTACTATGTTTTCAATACATCAAAATTAACAAAATCAGCATGATTGACTATAATAGCTTCCACAGTCCGGCGCTGCCCATCTCCCTCCTTGGAATGTGCGGCAATGATGTGAAGAATCTCCTGAGGGATTTCAAACTTATTAGCAAAAGCCGCGCCTGAAATAGGATGACGGAGAAGTTTGCCTGCTTTACTTTTTTGAAATCGCCCATTCTTTCTTTCGTATTCAAACAATTTTCCTACATCATGCAAAATCGAACCTGCAAGTAAAATATCTTTATTTATCGAAATCTTTTCTTTATATTCTTCAAGTAAAACATCAGCAATCTTCATGGCACAACGCGTGACAGCCCGTGTATGTTTTATTATATTCACTGAAGTATCTGGAATCAAAAGTGTAAAAGGCATCTCTAATAAATTTTCAATCGTCCAACCTCCCTCCTTTAACGCCTGTTCCCACACTCGGATTGTTTTATTCTTCAGAAGAGAATCTTTAAAAAGTTGAAATTCTGGAAGTAAAGATAAAAGTTTTTTTTTCATCTAAACCTTCCTTTCTTGAGGTCCATCATATTCAAAATCCTGGGGATGAATTTTTCTCATGGGCTTCATCCGCGTCTTTTCCTCATGAATATGAGCTACAAGCCCAGGAACTCTTGCAATCATGAAAAATGCATTCCCAATCTCTGGTGAGATATCTAAATCACATAGAAGAGCTGCAATCGCTCCGTCAACATTTATAGGCAGTGATTTGCCTAAAAGCTCTTCAAGGCTTTTTTCAACAGCACAGGCAATGCTAACATGCTTTCCCGAAAGGCCAAGGTCTTTGGCTAAGTCAAAAAGTTTTTTTGTTCTTGGGTCCCGTGTGTGGATTCTGTGTCCGAATCCTGAAGCCCTTTTTCCCGATTCTTTCATTCCCTTAAGAATTTTCAAGGCCGTTTCTTCTTCTGGCTTTTTTGTTACTTCACATCTTTCAGCGATTTTTTGAAAAAGTTTCATTGCTTCTTCAATAGCTCCGCCATGATAACGAGAAATAGCTAAAATCCCAGCAGCAACGGCTGCGTTTAACTCAGCTCCAGTAGAAGAAACTGTTCTGGAAGCAAGCACAGAGGGAGGAGAAGCTCCGTGGTCTATAGAAGAGACAAGAATAGCATCAATTAGTTTCCCAACTTTAGGAGAAGGCATTTCTCCTTTTAAAACAAGATAAATGGCCTGAGAAAAGGAAACCTTCCCTATCATTTGATCAATAGGATACCCTCTAACAGAAATTTTATTCGGTTGAATATTTGTTATGGAAGTTTTCCAATGAAGTTCACTCATTTTTTCCTCCTTTTGACTTTTTTATACTCCTGAACCGCTTTAGGGATATCTAAAATAGAATCTACCACACGAACACCAACTTCAGATAGTCTTTTTGTTTTACTCTCATACGAACCACGTGTTCCCTCAACTATTGCTCCTGCATGAGAAAATCTTGTCCCAGATTTTGCGGCTTTTCCTCCAATATAAGCAATGACAGGTTTGTTTATCTTTTTCTTCTCAATCAAATCAGCAGCCCTCTCCTCCTGCGTAGTTCCTATCTCCCCAAACATAACCATCATTTCTGTTTGGTCATCATGCTCAAATAGTTCCATCACTTCAGGATGAGAGAGGCCCACAACAGCATCTCCACCAACATGAATAATAGTGCTCTGCCCAAAACCATACTGTGTCAAGTAAAACGCAATTGCTGATGTCATTCCTCCGCTTCTCGAGCTCACACCAATCGTTCCAGGACGAAACCATTCTCGGGCTGTTTCAGCTTTTCCTCCAATCATCCCGAGAACAGCTTTCCCAGGACTAATAAGCCCTAAAGTATTTGGCCCAATAAATTTAGCATTTTTTTTCTCGGCAACACTGGCTATTTCAAGGACATCGAAAATTGGCACCCTGTCAGGCACAATAACCAGAAGCTTCACTCCTGCATCCATCGCCTCCAAGGCAGCATTTTTGACTAATGATGCAGGGACAAATATGACACTGATATCAACCGGCCCTTCCTTCTCGCATGCTTCCTCCATTGAATCAAACACAGGGACCCCATATATGGCACTTCCTCCCTTCCCCGGAGTTACACCTGAAACCACATTTGTCCCATAATCCTTCATCAACTGCGTCCGGACCATTCCTTCCCTTCCTGTAATACCTTGGACAAGAACCCTTGAATTTTCGCTTACTAATATAGCCATATCAAATTCTCATCTATAAATTTATCAAGAATCAAGATTATATTTTTCCCTGTATTCCTTTAAACCTGGAATCGGAAGATAGATATAAATAGCATCATGCGCATGAAACTTGCAATATATTTCACAAGCCAAACATTCTGTGCATTTCCCTTTTTTGGCTTCTTCTGGTGAGATGGAAAGAACTGGACGCTCTTTTTTATCCAGTTTTAAAATTTTGGCTGAACAAGCTTCAATACATCCTTTTGTCTTGCATTGTACACACTTTTGATGATCGATAAAAACCTTGCCTGTAAAGGTTTCAAAGCAATGGCTTTCTTTTGGATAATCAGGTTCAATTAAAGGACTCATTTTATGGGAGAGGAACCTGTTATCCTTCATGAGCTCTTCCAACCTCTGTGCACAGAATTCAGGAGAATCATCCCTGCCGTATCCCTCGACCTTGACAGGGAGCTTTTTCAGATAGGTGGCAAGGATTTCCTTAGCTAGTTCTTCAAAATTTCCGCCCAAGCGAATAACTGCAGGTATAGTTAATTTTTCTTCAAGAAAAGCTTTTACAATCCCACGTGCTGAATGGTACTGCTCCTGACTTGCAACTCCAGAGCCAGAAGCAAAATATCCTTTGATATTCGGCTGAGACAGAATGATTTTTGCAGCACGATAGACCTTGCTTGCAGGAGGATTCCCGCTTGTATCACAGTAATTAGCCAATTTAAAGCCCTTATTCAAAACCGCATCCATTGACATCATTGAGCCACCGCCACCGGCTCCATGAAAACCTATATATTTCTCTTGTTCAGAAACCTCATCAGCCATTTGGAAAAAATAAAAAGTCCCTCTGTAATCTTTTTCCTCTACTTGATATGCAATTTTTTCAAGCTCTGTTGGGGGGCGATTAAACTCCCTGGCAACCTCAATTCCCAATTCAGGATGCCGGAAAACCGCATAATCGTCAATACTCATATGGCAATCTGCCGCATAGATAAGATTATCTTCTGTAAGAACCAAAGGATTTATCTCAATAGAACGGGCATCATACTTGCGGCAAACTTCATACAGTTTTGTCAACGTATCAGAAATCTGGACAAGAAGTTTACCAGAAAGACCTGCTTTCCGAAGATAATTACGCATATGGTATTCTCTCAGGCCTGTTAAAACATCGATCGGAATACGGTAAATTTTTTCAGGGTATAAGCGGGCAATTTCTTCAATTCCTGTTCCGCCAGCTGTACTAAATACAAGGAGAGGGGCCTTCTTGGTATCATCAATAATAATTCCTGCAAAATATTCATCCTTGATAGCAAGCTTTTCCTCTATTAAAATTTTATCGATGATAAAATTGCCGATTTTCATCCCAAGCATTAGCCGTGCTTTCTCTTCGGCTTCCTGAGGTGTCTTAGCAAACTGAATTCCCCCCAACTGGGCCCTTCCTGTTGACCAAACCTGTATTTTCAACACGACAGGTTTCCCAATAACTTGAGCTATTTTGCTGGCTTCTTCCGGGGAGGAAGCAACATCTCCTTCAGGAATACGAATTCCCTCTTCCTTCAGGAGTATCTTACTCTGGTATTCATAAAGCCTTGCCACGCAATCATTCCTTTCTGGTTTAATATTATTCCGTTAGAACAATTTTTTGTCAATGTAATAGAATTAAAAGTAAGATAACATGATGATTTGATGCACCTCCACATGGGGTCTATTGTGTGATAGATTACCCATGGACGAAAAAATCAAAT
>DAOUSP010000177.1 GCA_030627155.1 Candidatus Aminicenantota bacterium | reverse complement strand
GTCCAGAAGCATTTTACTTTTTCTGGGCTATAGCAGCATAATTGGCGGGTGCAAAGAGGAAATTATTGAGTTTGTCGATGTTCTGGTTGATGAGAGAGGAAATCTTGTCGGCTTCAGGCAGGTTTTGAAGCATCTCTTGTTCCAAAGGGGCAGAGTATTGAATTTCTACATCATCGAAGCCGCTGTTTTCTAATAGAAATTTCAGTGTTTCGGGAAGGATTGGTCTTTCATGGGAAAGGTCAAGATGATATATCTGGACAAGAGAAAAAACAGAGGCCGGGTTAATAGTCTCCAACACAAGATAGCTCGAAGGAGAGAGTTTGAAATAAGCGAGTTCTATCATCCTTTTCAGGTAAGATGGGGGGAGATGTTCAATCACCTGAGAGGAAAAAATGCCTGCAAGTGTTCCATCTTCACAAGCATTGAGCCGTTCCAAAAGGTCTCCCTTTTGGCAAGCCAGTCCTTTTTCCAAACAGGTGTCAACCATTTGTTCGTTTATGTCGACTCCTTCAGCATCTATGCCAGAGTCGGTAAGGATTTCAATGAATTCCCCGCGCCCGCATCCAAGGTCAAGAACTTTCCCTTCTTTTTTAAAATAAGGGATATACTTTAGGAGCTGCTTTTTCACCTGTTCCTCGCTTCCTCTAAAACGATTTTCGAATGCAGCATAAGGCCAGTCTTCCAACGGGCGTAAGATTTCTTCCACTTGTGCCGAAGAAGGCATCTCTCCCTTTTCCAATACAGAAAGAAGAGCATTTAATTTTTCTTTAAGAAGGAGGAATTTTTTCATCAAAATGTTTACATCTTTGTATTCTGCTGTGAGCTTATCTATGCGCCATTCCATGCTTTTGAAGATCATCCCAACATGATTGCTGCTTAAGGCATCCCATTGCCTGTCTTTTGCATCTGTAAGCTCCGAGTTGATGCGAATAATATCTGTTATGGAAGAAAAGATGTCAGTTGTTTGATTATAATTTTGTTCCAGAGATTTCTGGAATTCCTTGAGTGTGAAAAGAATCTGCTGGTTGATATTCTCTTGGGAAGCATCTTGTCCCTGTTTTTTCGAGAAAAAGGGAAAGAAACGTTTTTTTGTCTTTTGAGGGATTGTTTCCTTGGTCGTTAAAAGCTCTTCCATCCGGCCAAGAAGGTGTTGAAATCTGACCGGCTGATTTGACTCCTTAAATTCGGCGCATTTTTTGTTTATAGTTTGAAGTTTATTTATAAACTCATCTTCTTTTTCTTTGCGTTCTTGTGCAAGATTTTCAATCGTGCGCTTCATTCGTTTTTTGTTGGATCTTGTGGCTTATCAGAATTGGAATCATTCTCTTTTCCCTTGGGGCTGATGGATTTCCGGAAGTTTTTTATTCCTTCGCCTAAGGATTTTCCTAATTCAGGGAGTCTCTTTGCGCCAAAGATAATGACCACGATTAGAAGTATAACTAAAAGTTCAGTAGGGCCAACGGGTCCAAATAGAAACATTTTAACCTCCTTGAGGAAGCAATCAACTTTTCTCTTATTATTATATCATTTCAAAATTACTTTACTCACCGAGAAAAGTCAAGCATGCTTCCTTTGGATTAAAAGAGTAGACCTTTCCCCTGATTCTTCTATATACTTATATCTTATATATATTTATATTTTAAGATGAAAAACATAAGGAATTTTTCAATCATTGCCCATATTGACCATGGGAAGTCTACATTAGCCGATAGGCTTCTTGAGAAAACAGGAGCCCTTTCTCCCCGGGAGCTTAAAGAACAGGTCTTAGACACCATGGATCTTGAGCGTGAAAAAGGAATAACAATAAAAGCCCAGACCGCCCGGCTGCACTATAAATCGAAATCTCAAGAGGAATATATATTAAATCTGATTGATACCCCAGGCCACGTTGATTTTTCCTATGAAGTCTCACGAAGCTTGACTGCTTGCGAAGGAGCCCTCCTTGTGATAGACGCTTCTCAGGGCGTGGAAGCACAGACCTTAGCCAACACTTACCTGGCTTTCCAGAATGATCTTGTCCTCATCCCAGTGATTAATAAAATCGACCTTACCCAGGCAAATCCTGATCTTGCCTTAGAGCAGTTGGAAAGCATCATTGGCATCAAGCGTGAAGAAGCTATTCTGGCCAGCGCCAAAAAAGGTACAGGAATTGATGAGATTCTTGAAAGCATCGTAGAACGCATCCCCCCTCCAAAGGGAGAGAAAGATGCTCCTTTGAAAGCGCTGATTATTGATTCCTGGTTTGATAATTATCGCGGAGTTGTGATTTTAGTCAGAGTTTTTGATGGGAAGATTCGCACTGGGACTCAGATTGAATTGATGGCAACCAAGGCCTTCTATGAAGTAGAAGAACTGGGTTATTTGACGCCGAAACCTCGAAAAACCGACTGCCTGTCTGCTGGAGAAGTGGGCTATATTATAGCAGGAATCAGGGAAATAAAGAATGCCCGTGTCGGGGATACAGTCACAGAGAAGAACAACCGCACTCGAGCGGCTCTTCCCGGGTTTAGAGAAGCCAAACCCATGGTCTTTTGTGGGATGTTTCCTTCAGGAAAAACCGGTGTCGAGGACCTCCGTAAAGCCCTTGAAAAGTTGCAGTTGAACGATTTTTCTTTCCATTATGAACCGGAGAACTCTCCGGCTTTAGGCATGGGTTTTAGATGCGGTTTTTTGGGCCTTCTTCACAGGGAAATCATTCAGGAACGGCTTGAGAGAGAGTTTGATGTAAACCTCATCAGCACAGCCCCAAATGTCGGATACAGGGTCACAAAGATAAACAATGAAGTCATTGAAGTCCGCAATCCTTCACAACTACCTTCTCCAAATGAAATTCAAAAGATAGAAGAGCCAATGATAGAAGCATTCATTTTGACCCCGGATAAATATCTTGGAGGAGTCCTTAAACTTCTTGAGAATAGACGCGGCGCCCAGAAAAAAATGGAATACATCAGTTCTCACAAGATTTTTCTGACTTACTTGATTCCTTTGAATGAAATTGTGCTTGATTTTTACAGCCAGTTAAAGTCTGTTTCCCGTGGATATGCATCAATGGATTACGAGTTTGCGGGATACCGGGAAGCGCCTCTTGTGAAACTGGATATCCTTCTCAATAGAGAACCCGTGGATTCTTTATCTTTGATTGTTCATAAAGACAAAGCATATCAAGTAGGAAGAGCACTTGTGGAGAAGATGAGAAAGATTATTCCCCGCCAGCAGCATGAGATTTCTCTTCAAGCAGCCATAGGGAAAAAAATAATTGCGAAAGAAGTCATTAAATCCTACAGAAAAGATGTCCTTGCAAAGCTTTATGGTGGAGATTATACAAGAAAGATGAAGCTGTTGGAGAAGCAAAAGGCAGGCAAAAAAAGGATGAAGAAGATAGGGCGGACAGAAGTCCCCCAGGAGGCCTTCATGGCTCTTCTTCAGATTAAATAGCCTGCGGATAAAAATAGGAAGCATCTCTATTTCCGTGACAGTTAACCTGGATTATTCACAAGTCGAGGTTGCTGCAGATGCGAGGCACAGGGTATGCAGCTGTGGTC
>DAOUSP010000084.1 GCA_030627155.1 Candidatus Aminicenantota bacterium | reverse complement strand
TTAAATGAAGCTATTGTAAGACAGGCAGATGAGGAATGGTTTTTATTCATCTCGTTCCACAAGGAATAGAGCTTGTTTGTTCTTATGTCCAGGACGCTTCCTCCTTTTATGAGAGTGAAAGAAGGAAGCGTCTTGTGTTGAAGGAAACGGAAGGAGACCGTCATCTCTGCCTGGGTTGTAGCAGGGGCCTCAACCCAGCCATTTTGAAGCAAGAGATGCCTCATCGGTTTTTCTTTAGGATGAGAATCGATAAAAACAAAAGATTTTCCTTTTATGACATTATACTTCTGTAGTTCATTGAGGATTTGACTGATAAACAATTCAGGTTCCTCGGCTACAAGGTGCAGCTCGAGTGAGCCAGGCCCTGTTTCAGACCGCAGTAACAAAGGAGTTAAAAGAGAAGTACAGAGCATTGTTTTAAAGAAATCTCGTCTATCCATGAGTATCTCCTTTTTTTAGAATGTCTATAATAATAGGATATAGACGCTCCTTGTTTTTTTTTCGGAAATACAGAAAAAGCCAGATACCGGTAATTAAAATTCCCAGAAGAAGGCCAAGAAAGCTTAATACAGAAGAAGCTAATGGCAGGATGCTTGATAAAAAATATCCTCCAGAAGTTCCGGCGATACATCCAAGAAGCAGGGTTCCGAAAATAAGAATTAACGCTTTATTGTATTGGGTTTCAGGAATTTTGATGCGCACAAGGTCGCCTGGAGCAGCTTGTAAAGGATTTTTTACAGTCAAGTAGCCCCGTGACGTCTGTTTTTGAGGGCCGCACAGGCTTCGTGCCGCACATTTATGACAGGATTCTATTAGACACTTCACTTCCACCTTAGCAAAGCCTTCTGTTGTGCTAATGACCACGCCGCTATCTGTCATCTTCTTGTTTTTTGTTTTCTTTATGTATGAGACCAATTGCCTTTGTTGGACATTTTTCAATATCAGGGATTTTATCTCGCGGAATATTTTTAAAATGAACTATTTTTGCCAGGTTGTTTTCCAACACAATGGCCTCAGGACAAGCCCTCACACAAATACCACATGCAATACAGGCGTTTTTACAGGCTTTTCTTGCTGTTGGCCCTCTATCCAAAGAACGGCAAAAGACCAGAATGTTTTGTTTTATATTGTGGAGCTCGATAATATTTCGTGGGCAGGCATCAACACACTTTCCACAAGCGGTACACTTGTCTTCCATGACAATAGGAAGGCCGTCTTCGCCCATATATATGGCATCAAAGGGGCAAGCCTCCACACAATCACCAAATCCTAAGCACCCATAGGAACATTGTTTTTGGCCTCCTACCAGGTGAGAGGCATAGCAAGTAAAGATTCCCCGGTATAGCCCGCTTTCTTTTGTTGCAGATACAGTCCCTCTGCAATGTACGCGTGCAACTTTTTTAATGACTTCAACAGCTTCAAGCCCAAGAGTTTTAACGAGTTGATGAGCAACTTCCTCCCCCCCGACTGGGCATCCATTTGCAGGGACATCTCCTTTTACGATTGCTTCTGCAAAGGCGCGGCATCCAGAGTAGCCGCAAGCGCCGCAGTTTACTTGAGGCAAGATTTCCATTACAAGCAAAACCCTGGGGTCTTCTTGAACCCGTAGTTTTTTGTAAGCAAAAACGAGCCCAAGGGAGAAAAGGAACCCTAAAGCTGACATGGTGATGATTGGTATTAAGATATCCATTATTTTATCATCCCAGAAAACCCAAGAAAGGCCAAAGCCATAATCCCGGCAACGATAAGAGCGATTCCAGCTCCCTTTAGCGGCTCAGGAACATCTGAAAGATCAAGCTGTTCACGGATTCCAGCCATCAATATGATGGCCAATGTAAACCCTATTCCTGACCCAACTCCAAACACCACGGTTTCCACGAAGCTGTAGTTTTTCAATGCTGCAAGAAGTGCTAATCCCATGATGGCACAGTTTGTGGTGATAAGCGGAAGATAGATACCCATGGCTTGATACAGAGGAGGGCTGACTTTTCGTATAAACATTTCAACAAGCTGCACAAGAGAGGCGATAACGAGAATAAAAGATACAATCTGAAGGTACTCAAGATTATTAGGCAAAAGAATCCAGTGGTTTATCACCCATGTGATAACAGCTGTGATGGTCATTACAAACGTGACCGCCAGTCCCATGGAAAAGGCAGAGTCGATTTTCTTGCTGACCCCGAGAAAAGGGCAAATTCCAAGGAAATAATGTAGGACGAAGTTGTTGATAAGAATTGCTGAAATGAAAAGTGCGACCAGTTCCACTCTTATCTCCTCTGTTTTATTTTATGTTCAATTACAAATGTAAGGGCAATTAAAATCCCCAGAGTGATAAATGCTCCAGGAGGAAGAATCATGATGACCCAGGGCTCGAACCAAGAGCCAAGGAATTGATGGCCTAAAAACGTTCCTGCGCCCAGGATTTCCCTGATAGAGCTTAGAATTAGCAAGGCCAAGATAAAGCCAGCGCTCATCCCTAATGCATCGATAAATGAGCGTCCGACAGAATTTTTTGAAGAGAACGCTTCCTGTCTGCCAAGGATGATACAGTTAACAACGATTAGGGGAACATATGGGCCAAGATCTTTTGAGATTAAAGGGAAGAAAGCGGCGAGAAAACGGTCAGCCATTGTCACAAACGTAGCAATGACGACGATGTAACTTGCAATCCGCACCTGGTTAGGAATTAGTTTTTTTATAGAAGAGACAACAATAGAACTGAAAATCAGAACAAAGGTTGTGGCAAGCCCCATTGCTATTCCATTTATAACAGCATTAGTGACAGCAAGAGTAGGGCACATTCCTAAAAGCTGGCGGAAAATAGGATTTTCATGCCAGAGCCCCTTTGTAAATTCTTCTCCAATAGTTCTAGGTGGCATTTTACTCCTCGTTGCCTAATTTACCTTCTTTTTTTAGAGACATAAGCTTTCCCAGTGAAAGCCGTACTATATTTAATACAGATTCTGAAGAAATAGTTGCCCCGGTAATAGTATTGACTTCAAAGGGCGAAAGTTCTTCTGGTGAACGAGCGGCGGGCTTTCTCAATGTAAGGGGCTGGCTGGAGTCTTTGTTCTCCCAGAATTGGAGGAACGCATCTTTGTCTGTAATTTTAGCTCCTAATCCTGGGGTTTCTTTTTGTTCAAGGATTGTAAGTCTATATATTTTTGTAAATGTTGGATTTGTGCCATACATTAAGATAATTTTATCTTGAAATCCTGTTCCTGAGGCATATACGGCAAAACCGATCAATTGATTGTTTTCATCTTTGCTTCCGTAAACCACCAGATCTTTTTCTTCATAAATTATTTCGCTTGTGTGAGTTCCCTGGACCACAGTGATAATCGCGTTTTCTATTTCAAGTTGTTTATTCAGCGCAATCCGCTCCTTTGTGAGAATGCCTACAGTGGAGAGAAGGGCGCCGGAGATAAGGCCGACAGACGTGAGGACTATGACCATTCTGGAAGAAAGGCTCACTTTTTCCTCCTCTCACCGAGAATTCGTGGGCGGGTGAATTGGTTAAGCAGAGGGACAACTATGTTCATAAGCAGAATCGAATACATCACGCCTTCAGGAAATCCGCCAAAAAGACGAATAGTACCAACCAACACTCCTATTCCGACAGCATAGATTGTTGTGCCTAAGGGCGTAATGGGAGAGGTGACCATGTCTGTCGCCATGAAGAAGGCCCCAATGATAAGACCTCCAGCTAAAACGTGGAAAAGAGGCGAGGCATATTTATTAGGGTTAATAAGCCAGAATATTCCAGTAAAAACCGTTAAAGAACAAATAATGCCGACTGGAATCCTCCAGTCAATAGCACGTTTATAAAAAAGATAACACGCCCCAATAAGCAGTGCAAGAGCCGAGGTCTCGCCTAAGCAGCCCCCGATGTTTCCAAAGAAGAGATCTTTGAGGGGTGCAAGGGTACCCTGGGCAACAGCATCTTGGAATTTTAAGTTTCCAAGAGGGGTTGCAAACGTTGCGGTGTTTATTTTTTGTGTAATTGGGGGAATCCATGTTGTCATTGCCACGGGAAAAGCGGTCTGGAGAAAGGCACGTCCGACAAGGGCAGGATTGAATATATTATGCCCCAAGCCCCCAAAAACTTGCTTTCCAATAGCAATCGCCATTACAGCTCCGATGACTGCATGTTCGACGGGGAGAGACGGTGGAAGCGTCATGGCCAAAAGCAATCCTGTTATTATTGCCGAACCATCAGAAAGTGAATCTAATGACTTCTTCCTCAAAAAAAGAAAAAGCGCCTCTGTTATCAATGCAGTTATTACGCATGCAAGATAAAGAAAAAGCGCCTTGAACCGGAAAAAGTAAAGAGAGGCCAGGATAGCTGGCATCAGACTGATGATAACAGTATACATGATTTTTGGGACAGAATCTTTGTCTTTAAAATGTGGTGAAGACTGGAGAATGAATAAATTATTTGGCATCATGCACTCTTTTTCCGTTTATTACTAATAATTATATTTTTACCGAGTCGAATCCATTGCACTAAATAGATTTTTGCTGGACACGTATACTGGCAGCATCCGCATTCCACACAGTCAAGAATTCCCCATTCTTCTGCTTCCTTCAGGTGGTTATACTTTACATGTTTTGCAAGCCGTGTTGGAACGAGTCCCGTTGGACAATGTTCAACACACCGGGAACAGCCAATGCATTCATATTCCTTGAAAGAAACAGGGGTTTTTAATGCCAATATCCCTGATGTCCCTTTGATGACAGGGGCTTCTGGGTTCCATTGGGAGAGTCCCATCATGGGTCCTCCCATCAACAGGATGTTTGTGCCATCTTCGATTCCCCCACAAAAGTCTATGACTTTTTGGAATGGTGTGCCTATGCGAACAAGAAGATTTTTTGGGTCTTTAATCCCAGGACCGGAAATAGTAATTACTCTTTCGTAAAGAGGTTTTCCATTGTGGACAGCATCCCAGATAGCCTTCGCTGTCCCCACATTCTGAACGATAACCCCAACATCAAAGGGCAGTCCTCCTCTTGGGACCTCACGCCTGAGAAGAGCGTAGATTAAATTTTTTTCAGCCCCTTGGGGATATTTAGTTTTCAGAAGCTGAACTTCGATGGGTTTACCTCCTGCTTTTTCTTGCAGAAGCTTATATGCATCCTTTTTGTTGTCCTCTATACCCACGATGATTCGCTTAGCGCCTGTTGCAGTCCTGACAAGTTCGGCTCCCATGAGAAGGTCATCAGCAAATTCAAGCATCAATCTATAATCAGCCGTAAGGAAAGGTTCACATTCACACCCATTGATGATAATCATGTCTACAGGCTTATCTTTAGGGGGAGACAGCTTAACTGCTGTAGGGAAAGCCGCACCTCCTAAGCCCACGACACCTGCTTCCTTAACTTTATTGCAGATTTCCTTAGGCGACAGAGAAAGAGGTTTCTCTGTTTTTTCAATCTCTTGTAAGGGGCGGTCCTCCCCGTCATTTTCAATGCTGACCGTAAGAACAGGCATTCCAAGGGGGTGAAAGTAGTCTTCTACGGAGAGAACTTTACCAGAAATGCTCGAATGGACAGAGGCAGAAAATAACCCCTGGCCCTCGCCAATTTTTTGCCCAACGCAAACCGCATCTCCCTTTTTCACCAGCGGCTGGGCAGGTTTACCAAAATGCTGGTGAAGAGGAATAAAAACCTTTTCTGGAGGAGGCATGACTTCTATGGGTTTATTTGCAGTAATATCTTTATATTCTGGGGGGTGAATTCCTCGAGGAAACGTTTTTGTTTTCATTATATTGATTATCCAAATAATTAGTTTTAAAGTTTATTCATTATAATTTGGGTTTGTCAAGACAAAAATCTACTTGGTAAGCATCTCTATTTACGTGACAGTTAACCTGAATTATTCATAAATTATGCCGACACCAATATTTATTTCCTATGATATCTGCCATTTACGTTGATTTTTCCTTCAGCATAACATTCA
>DAOUSP010000058.1 GCA_030627155.1 Candidatus Aminicenantota bacterium | reverse complement strand
GGGTGACTGGGTTCTTTTCATCTCTACGATTGAAGATTCCTATATGACTCTTTCTCACATCAACGAAATAAGCTGCCGTGGAGGAAAAATCTGTACGATCGCCCCCCCAGAAGATTCTCTTGGGGCTAATTCCGATGAATACATTGAGCTTCCAATAAACGACTATTTTTTAAGCCCTATTTTAGCAGTGATAGTTTCGCAGCAGATAGCTTACTTTGTTAGCCAGGAAAAGGGGATTAATCCCGACCAGCCCCGTAACATCAGCAAGACCCTTACAGTGGATTAATAATCGTAAGCTTAGTTGTTAATTTATTTAATTTTGTCTTTAATTTTGTTGTCGGGCTGGGCTAACTTATCCATTATGAAGAAAATAGCTTATAAAATTACTTGATTTCTTTTATTTCTTGAAGAAATTCGGATATAAGATTTAATCCGGTTATGAATTCTTCTTTTTCATTGCCGATTCCTAACCGGACATAATGATCCATGCCAAAACAGTCTCCAGGTATAATAAAAACACTTTTTTCTTCCCGGAGTTTTGTGCAAAGTTCTGTGGAATTAATGTCCAGGTTATACCGCATAAAGGCCATTCCGCCTGCCCGAGGGGGAATAAAATTAAAAAGGTCTTGGTGTTTCTTTACAAATGTTTTTACTTCTTCAAGATTTTCATTCAGTATTTTTCGGCTCCTGCTTAAAACTTTTTTTCTCATCTCTGGCTGAAGTACAACTGTGGCAATATAATGACTGAGGATTCCTGCGGTAATCGTTGTGTAATCGTGATAAGCCCATGCTTTCTCTATTATATCTTTCGGGCCCACCAGCCAGCCGATCCTCAATCCTGGGAAAGCATATGCTTTTGAGAGACCGGAACTTATAATTACTTTTTCATATATCCCATTGAAAGAAGGGGATTCTATGCCATTAAACTCTGAACCCCGGTATATTTCATCAGCATGGACCCAGGCATCTACTTCCCTGGCAATACGGATAATCTCTTCCATATCATGCTGGCTCATGATTGCTCCAGTTGGGTTATTAGGGTTGCAGACTGAGATCATCTTTGTTTTTGGGGATACAAGTCTTTTTATATCTTCAATGTCAGGCCCCCAATTCAATTCCTCGCGAAGGGGGAAAGTCTTAACAGAAACTCCATTTGAACGTGCGATTCCCCAGATTTGCATATAATTAGGCACCATTAAGATTAATTCATCACCTGGATCTAAAAGACTCCAGATTGAAAGAAAATTTGCTTCTGCCGTCCCATTTGTCACTATAACATTGTCTAAATCAGTTCCTGGATAAAGGCGGCTTATTGTCTCTCTGAGTTCAATAGAGCCGTTCGTCTGTCCGTAACCAATGCGAATAGACAAAAGCTTGGCAATTTCTTTTTCGCCAAGGAGTTCAGTGAGTGTATACGGCAGAAGTCCGCTTTCTGTGAGGTTGTGTTTCACTCTGTTCTCCCATAAAGATTGAGTCCTTTCGAGCTCAAAGGTTTCGATTTTCACTCTGCCCTCCTTTTTTTATATTCACGTATTTATTTTCTCGCTGTCCTTGTAACCCTTAATGTTTTTTGAAATATGTGATTAAAACTAATCAAGAGCTTAATTCCTTATAGACAGCTATAGAGATTTGGATATCTTGAATGGCCACTCCTGTTAGATCAGCGATCGTTATCTGATTTTCAGATTGGCGCTGCAATTCTTCGTGGCTAATTACTTGTCCAAGCTCGACATAATCACCTTTGAACAACACACCTGCTTTAAGTGCTTGGTAGATTTCTCCTCTGGACTGGCACTGATCCGTACTGTCAGCAACAACGATATCAGCTTTTTTAAGAATCATCGGATCAAGTTCATTTTTTTCTGGGGTATCAGACCCAATAGCAGTGATATGTGTTCCGTTCCTGATATGGTCAGCATACAACAGAGGCGACTTGGATGGGGTTGCAGTGACAATAAGATTGCAATTTGAAGCAACTTCATTTGAATCAAGGGTTGTCTGGATATTGTATCCTTCTGCCTCCATGTATTCCTTATAAGTATCGAGCTCTTCCTTATTGATTCCCCAGACTACAACATCTTTGCAATCAGTGATGGATTTCAAATATTGAAGCTGCATACGGCCCTGAACACCGGCCCCAAAAATCCCGATCCGGTTAATACTTTTTGGTGCCATGTATTTGGCAGCCACAGCGCCTGCAGCAGCGGTTCGCACGTTAGTAAGATAACCTTCGTCAAGCAAGATACTGGCTAATTCTCCTGTTTTTTGTTTAAAGACCAACATGAGTCCTGTGTTATTTGGAATGTTAAGTTTATAGTTTTCATAAAAACCTGATGCAACTTTAACCACATAGCATTCATCGCCTTTTATATAACCATATTTTATGTGCATATCCCCTGGAGGGTTCTCAAAAAGTAGTTCCCCAACTGGAGGTACAACCACTTTTCCCTGGGAATAAGCCACAAAACCCTCTTCGATTGCCCGGATAGGATTAAGACTCTTGAGAGCTTCCTTAATTTGGTCTAAGTTATATATTTTTGTCATGTATTCCCCCTCTTACACAATATTGTTTTTAGATTATCTATACTGATTTTTGAACCGCTAATGATTAACACAACGGTTTTATTTTTAAAGCGTTTCTTTTCTTTAAGATAAGCTGCGATGGATAGCGCGGCTGCTCCCTCAATAAGCATATTGTGTTTTTTTAAGCAGAGAAGGATTGCATTTTTGATTTCTTCTTCGGATACAAGTATAAAGTCATCCACATACTTTTGGCAGATATTAAAAGTTATAGAGCCCTTTTCGATGCCCCCAGCTGAGCCATCAGAAAGAGTAGGTTTAGATTCCATTTCGATGATATGGCCGGCTTTGATGGATTCATACATGACTGGCGAATTTTCTGGCTGGCACCCCATGATTTTAACGTTTGGAGAACAAGATTTTACGTATCCAGCAATCCCGGAGATTAATCCTCCGCCTCCAACAGGGGCTAAAACCGCATCAAACGTTTTAAGCTCTCTGAATAGCTCGATGGCAATTGTTGCCTGTCCTCCAATAATCTTCGGGTCATTGTAAGGGGGAATAAGTGTGGCTCCATGCCTTTGTGCTTCCTTCCTTGCAAATATTTCTGTTTGGATACAATCTGTGCCGAAGAACTTTAAATTAGCTCCATACAGAAGGAGCGATTCTACTTTGGATTTTTCCGCATTTTCTGGAAGGCAAATAGTTCCTATAAAACCAAATTTATTCAACAAATAGGCAATCGCAGCTCCTTGATTTCCTGATGAGGCAGCGATAAGGCCCCGGCTTATCTCTTCATCGCTTAAGGAGAGGACCTTGTTTGTGGCTCCTCTTAATTTAAAAGACCCAGTTATTTGAATGTTTTCCAATTTAAGGAAAACATTGCTTTTTCCGAGTTGGCTGAGGTAAGGAGAATATTCAAGGGGCGTTTCTCTGATATGTTTGCGAATTCTTTCTTCAGCTTCTAATGTTTCCTTTATTAAAGCTTGTTTTTCAAAAATATCCTGTATTTTCATTTTAATCTTCTCTTTTTCTCCTTAATCCTCTGTTGCCTTGGAAAATCTTGACCTTCGAGTTATATAGTAATAAGGAATTCCTAATGCTGTAAGTACAATTCCAGCTAAAGATTCAACTGGCTTTTCTATCAATGTATTTATAAGAATTCCCGCTGATGCCAGGATAAAAATGATAGGGACAATAGGATAACCCCATGCTTTATAAGGCCGCGGCATATCCGGCCGTTTTTTCCTTAGAGTAAACACCGAAGCTGCAGCGATGATCCAAAACATGATGGCTACAAACATTGCAAAAGTAAACATCTGCTCAAAAGTTCCACTGATGGTCAGGATAGAAGCCCACACAGCTTGTATAATAATAGCAAAACCCGGTGTATGGAAACGAGGATTAACTTTGGCTGCCCTTCGGAAAAAAAGTTTGTCTTTAGCCATCGCATAATACACGCGAGATCCAGTTAATATGGAGCCATTCAGAGAACCAAACGTTGATATTATAACGGCTGCAGAAATCAGCGAAGCTGTTGCACCTCCAAATAGGGCAGAAGTAGCTTTTTCCGCAACACGGACAACGCCCTTTATTTCGGAAATTGGGAGGGCATAAAGATAGATATAATTTGTAAGAATATAAAGAACAGTTATTCCCAACGTCCCAAAAATAAGGACAAGAGGAAGGTTGCGTTTTGGGTTTTTTATCTCGCCGGCGACGAAATTGACATTGTTCCAACCGTCAAATGCCCAGGAAACAGCCACAAGAGCAACTCCAAAACCAATTATCATTTGCCCGAGGCGCAGTCCTTCAGGATTTAAGGAAAAATTAATAGCGGTCCCTTTTCCGAATGTAAATCCTAAAAAAATGATGGACAAGATAATTCCGATTTTAAGGATAGTGAAAAAATTCTGGATAAATTTCCCAAAACCGACGCCAATATAATTAAATGCAGATAACAGAAAGATCACAAAAATTCCTACCAAATTTCCCATTGAGAGCGAATAATGAACAGGATGATTAAAGATGTTTATAGATGTTTGAAAGAAAATTTTACTGGTCGACATGGATGGAAAGAAATAGCCGAAATATTCGGCAAAAGCTAATGCAAGTACGGCAATTCCTCCTGTCATGTACACAAGAAACAAAATCCATCCAAATAAGAAGCCGGCAAGCGGGCCGTAGGCTTCTCTTAAATAGACATATTGTCCTCCGGCTTCAGGCATTGATGCTCCGAGCTCTGCATAGGTGAGGGCTCCTGCTAATGTTAATAGTCCACCAACTGCCCAGGCCAATAGAATCAAACTGGCAGAAGGGATGGTTTTAGCCATGATTCCGGTTGTTAGAAAAATCCCGGAGCCTATAACGATTCCAACCATCACCATGGTTGAATCGAATAAACCGAGTTGACGAATTAAACCGTTTTTGCCGGATTTATTTGAATGGGAATTATTAATTAAAGCCATTTGCCGAATTCTTGCCAATTGGCATAAAATTATAAGATAATTAGAAAAACTTTGAAAACATATTAATTAAATTTTAAAATACACAATATACTTATAATATGTCAATAAAAAAGAGATTTGAATTTAAAATAAATAAAACAAATATCAATATTATAATGATTTTCTTTCTTTTAAATCTAGAAACACATTCATCTCATACAGCAATAAACTATAATTTAAACACAAAAAATATCAAAAATTGTTAAAATTGTATTTGATTTTGTTGTTGTCTTTTTTCGAAGAATTAGGTATATATAAAAATAAAATGGAGGATTTAGTGGTAAGTGAGTTAGAAAAAAAAATATTAAATTCGTTAAACCAAAATGCAAGGAAAAGCTTCCGTCAGGTAGCCAAGGAAGTCGGAACTTCAACAACTGCTATTTACAATAATGTAAAGAAACTTGAAAAGAGGGGAGTTCTAAAAGGGTATATTCCTATCATAGATGAAGAGCTCCTTGGCTATACTCAATTTGCAATCATTGCCATAAGAATAAACCATGGAAAACTCATGGAAGTCGAACAGGAACTGACAAAGTTCCCGCAGGTTAGAGCTATCTATGATATTACAGGAGATTGGGATTGTATTCTTATATGTCATTTTAAAAACCGGCATGAGCTTGATGATTTTTTAAAAAATCAGATTTCTTTGCCTTATGTAGAAAGGGTAATAACTCATGTTGTCTTAAATGTTGTTAAAGACGACAAGAGGACATTAATCACATAGGTTCTTCATCTACAGGCAGATCCACACATGCTTTCTTAAGGCGAGGGAAGCACATCATTTTATTGAAGAAAAAGCTTTGCCACATTCCAAACTCCTAATAGAGTCACTATTAGGATGACGATTCCACCAAGAATATTCTGTTTAAGAGAGTTAGTCATATTTCCAATTTTTTGGTGATTATTCAACATCCAAAGAAGAGAAATCGAAGCAATAGGCAGTATAAATCCGTTAGCCATTTGAGCAAAAATAATAACAGCAATAGCATTAAGATCAAAGAGGGATACAATCAATCCAGTGAGAATAACACATAGCCAAACAGCTCGGAATTCTTTTCCGCCCTGGCCTCCTTTCCATCCTAATATTCCTGATGAAGCAAACGCAGCTGCGTATGGAGCTGTTATCGCAGAGCTCATCCCTGCGGCAAAGAACCCTAAGCCGAAGAGAAAATTGGTGAAGGAACCCAATAAAGGCTTCATCTGAAAAGCCATTTGAACACCTTTCTCAAGGAGAATACCTTTTTCATAAAAGGCAACAGCAGAAGTAACGATAATCGAAGCGGAAATCAATCCCCCTATTCCAACAGAAATAAAAAGGTCCTTTCTAACGTCCTTCAAGTGTCGCTTTTTGTGCCATTTTTCTTTTACTGCTGCAGAGTGAAGGAAAAGATTGTATGGAACGACTGTTGTTCCAACAAGAGCCAGGATAATCGAAAATGAGTTTTTTGGTAGAGAGGGGAGAAGTCCTTTGAAAATCTGAGATATATCCGGTTTTATAAGGATTAATGTAGCAAGGAAGCTTATGCTCATTAAAAAAACAAGGGAAATTAAAATTTTTTCTACGAGTTTATACTGTCTTTTACTCAAAACAAAGATTGCGGAGCACGAAATCAAGAGCACCCAGAATTTTCGTGGAATAGAAGAGACCATTTCCAGTCCAAGTGCACCTCCAACGATGTTTCCAGCCTCATATGCAGCGCAGCCAAAAGTTATTGAGGATAAGATAAGAATAATGAAAATGAGCTTTATGAGTTGGTTATGGGTATAGGTTCTTAATGCTTCTGCAAAATCAAGCCCTGTGCTTAAACTTAACCTTCCAGCCATTTCCTGAAGGATAATTGTAGTGAGAGTGGCGAAAAGCATTACATAAATCAATGAATATCCGAATTTTGCCCCTGCTAAAGAACATGTTGTTACAGTTCCCGGCCCTATGAAAGCAGCTGTTACAAGAAAACCTGGTCCAAAAGAGAATTTTTTATTTCTTGGCGCCATATCCTCCGCCTCCAGGAGTTTCTATGCGTAGCACATCATTAGGTTGAGCTTTTATGTTGACCTTGGAATTAAGGCGCCTCAATTTACCTTTGCTTAGGAGAAGATTACTGCCCTTTTTTCCTCTTTCTCCTCCATGAAGGCCATAAGGTGCGAACTTCCTTCTTTC
>DAOUSP010000122.1 GCA_030627155.1 Candidatus Aminicenantota bacterium | reverse complement strand
TCGGATCCACAGTCCGATGCTCTAACCAGTTGAGCTACGCTCACCATGAAAAGGGAATAAAATTTTCGCATCAAACCCGGATAATGTCAACACCTCGAATCAAATCATCATAGAAGAAGATTTTTAAATAATTGACAAGGGGTTGGCGAATGATAATTGCTACAAAACTAAACTATATAAAGAAATATATAAAGAAAAAAGAAATTTATATGAAGCAATTTTGATGTCAATAGATAAGTATTTGGCTAAACAATTTGTCGAATTGTGTGCTCAAGAGTGGAAATTGTGGAATGAAAGATGCGTGTTTTTGAGATATTCAATAATTTTAGATCTTTTAATCCACTTCCTGTAAGGACAAGCACAGTTGTATCATTTTGCGTTAAATTTAGATTTTTCGAAAGTTTCAGAAATCCTGCCAATGTCGAAGCAGAAGCAGGCAAGCAAAAAATTCCTTCATATTCAGCCAATAATCTTTGTGCATGGAAAATTTCTTCATCAGATACATCCATGATTATTCCGTTGTTCTGGCGAATCCATTTGAGGACAATGTTGCCACCTGGAGGATTGGGATTACAGATAGCATAGGGAACAGGTTGAGGATTGCGGATCCTTTCGAAGCTGAATTTTCCGGAACGATATGCTTTGGCTAAAGGAGAGCAACACTCAGCTTGAACGCCAATAAACTTAGGGATTTCTTGAATTAAATTTCTGCTCTTTAAATCAAAGAAAGCTTTCATCAAGCCAATTAAATGGCCTCCTGAGCTAACAGGGACAAAAACATATTTAGGAGATTTCTGGTCTAACTGGACAAAAG
Source organism: Candidatus Aminicenantota bacterium (assembly GCA_030627155.1). GTDB lineage: Bacteria > Acidobacteriota > Aminicenantia > Aminicenantales > Aminicenantaceae > Kmv29. Next base: position 3,979 of record DAOUSP010000122.1, on the reverse strand, counting down.
TTTCTAATCCTGCAAGTTTATACCCTTCGATCCTGAATGGATCAACAGAATTTATGAAATAAATGTCATGTTTTCTTCCAATAGAAAAGCTCTTTTCAAAAAGGTCTCCATAGTCACCTTTGACTTGAATCAGGAAAGGATTGTAAATGCATGCTGAAAGAAGCTTTTCTTGAGAAACCGCTTCTTTGACGAATACATATGTCTTCAGTCCGGCTTTTGCTCCGTATGCAGCCGTAGAAGATGCCATATTCCCGACAGAAACTGTCCCTATTTTACTTATGTTCAAAGAAACAGCTTTCTGAATTGCCACGGCTGTACCTCGATCTTTAAAGCTTAAAGTTGGATTCCTGGATTCATCTTTTGCATATAGAAGAGGAAGGTCGAATTTGTTCATCAAATTCTGAAGGAGGAGGAGAGGGGTATTTCCTTCTCCTAAAAAAAGATTTCGATCCAGTTGTTCAATCGGAAGAAAATTTATGAATTTTTCCAGTGATTCTGATTTATCAAAGAGAATTTTTTCCTCCCTTGTAACAATAGGAAATAGAAGTGGTTCACGGCAATCAGGGCAAAATGGATTGAAAATATTGAGTGAATAATGCCCGTTACAGAAAACACATTCAAGATGCTCCATGTTTTGTGCTCCAAAAAACAATGTTTTCGTATATATGATAGATAGTAAATAGTAAATAGTAAATAGTAAATAGTAAAGAGTAAAGAGTGAGGAGTAAGGAGTAAGGAGTAAGGAGTAAAGAGTGAAGAGCTAGACGGGCTAGACTGGCTAAGAAAGAGTGAGGAGTTGCCTTTGTCATTGCGAGGAACGAAGCGACGTGGCAATCCCATTAGATAGTAAGTAGTAAAAAGTAAAGAGTGAAGAGTAAGGGGAGTTGTAAATTTCTGTGAACAAAGGTAAAATCGAACTCCAATGGATCAAGTTAAAAATGATGAATATTTCATGCGCCTTGCTATGGTTGAAGCAGAAAAATCGTTGAATAAGGACGAAGTCCCAATTGGAGCGGTTATGGTCTACAAGGATGAGGTTTTATGTAGTACACACAATGAAACTATTTCGAGAAATGACCCAACTGCTCATGCAGAAATTTTAGCGGTAAAGGAAGCCTGCAAGAAAATAAAGAATTACCGTCTTAATGATTTTGACCTTTATGTCACATTAGAACCTTGTCCTATGTGTATGGGTGCTATCGTTCATTCAAGAATACGAAGGCTTGTGTTTGGAGCGCATGACTCCAAATGGGGAGCTGTAGAATCCATAATGAGTTTTCCTTCATATAAGATGAATCATCATGTTGAAATTAAAGGAGGAGTTTTAGCGGATGAATGCGGTAGAATTTTGAAGTGTTTTTTCAAATCGAAACGGTAAAAATCCTGTTTAATATAAAAAATCTGGAGAGGTGGCCGAGTGGTTGAAGGCGGCGGTCTCGAAAATCGCTATTCTGAGCAATCAGGATCGTGGGTTCGAATCCCACCCTCTCCGTTTCATTTTCTACTTTTAAGTGCTCGAATAGTATTTTGCAGTTTAGAACGTTGCCTATAAAAGAGACATGAAAAATATCAATATTATTCTTGTTGGTGCAGGAAATGTGGGGAAGGCATTTCTACGGGTTGTCCATGAGAAAAAGGACTTTTGTTTAAAGCACTACCGCTTGAACCTAAAAGTGCCTTTTATTTTTAGCAAAAAAAGGGCCTTTTGTTGTCCTTCATGTGAAGACTCTCAGGAAATTTTGGGGAAATTATATCCGGAATTTACATTTAAAGAAAGCAAGTATTGGAAACCTGGCTTTAGTTATATGCAAGCTTTGAGTTCCGTTGACCCAGGTGTCCTTGTGGAATGTACGCCATCCAATATCAAAGATGGAGAGCCCGCATTAACAATCATTCGGGAAGCCATGGAGATAGGATGGAACATTGTTACAGCCAATAAAGGGCCTTTAGTTGTGGATTTTGCTGGGTTGATGGAAAAAGCCAGAAAAAATCAGGTGGCTTTGAAGATAAGCGGAGCTACAGGAGCAGCTCTTCCAACAATGGATGTGGCACTTTATTCTCTTGCTGGGACAGAAATCTACCGGGTAGAAGGAATTCTCAATGGCACAACCAATTATATCCTTACCAGAATGAGGGAAGGGCTGATATATTCAGAAGCTTTAAGAGAAGCTCAGGAAAAAGGGATTGCAGAGCCAGATCCAAGCCTTGATGTAGAGGGCTGGGATACAGCGTCTAAAATTCTATTGATTGCAAATGCTGTATATGGAACTGGTTTACGCCTACAGGATGTCAAAAGAGAAGGAATTACCTCGATTCCACAAGAAATAAAGAATGAAAGCCAGAAAAAGGGAAAGAATTTGAAGTTGCTTGGAAAAATCTTGAAAAATGGGCATGAAGTTCGACTCGAAGTAGCTTTATCTATTCTTGATTCTTCTCATCCTCTTTATATGGTAAATGGAACTGAAAAGGGTATGACATTCTATACTGATAACATGGATTCTGTGACTGTTACAGGAGGGAAATCAGACCCAAGAGGTGCGGCTGCAGCTTTATTGAAAGATATAATCAATATTTATAGTGAAAAATAATAAAAAAAAGTGTAGAAAACAAGGTTCAAAAGGATAAAGCTTGACCCTGATAGTCTAATTTTCATTGACGTAGTTTTCATTTTTTGGTAATTTAAAATTCCTATTTTGAAAGTATTTTATTGTAAAGCAAAATGGAGAGGTGTCCGAGTGGTTTAAGGAGCACGCTTGGAAAGCGTGTGTGCGGTTAGATATCGTACCGTGGGTTCGAATCCCACCCTCTCCGCCATATATCAATGTTGTTAGATGAAAGGAAATGAAAATGGATACAAAGTTTTACATGGATGTGGAAGATTTATATGGAGCTCATAATTACCATCCTTTGGATGTGGTTATAAGCAAAGCAAAAGGAATTTGGGCATGGGATGTAGAAGGGAAGAAATATCTGGATTTTTTAAGTGCTTATTCTGCTGTTAACCAGGGACACTGTCATCCGCGTATTGTAAAGGCCCTGACTGAGCAGGCAAAAAAACTTACATTGACATCCCGTGCTTTTCGTAACGACCAATGGCCTATGTTAGCCAAAGAACTTTGCGATTTAACGGGCTATGAAATGGTCCTTCCTATGAATTCAGGAACTGAGGCAGTGGAGACAGCCATTAAGGCAGCCCGCATGTGGGCTTACCAAAAAAAAGGAGTTCCTCAAGATGAGGCTGAATTCATCACTTGTGCAAACAATTTTCATGGGCGTTCCATCACAATAATCAGTTTCTCCACAGAGCCGCTTTATAAGAAGGATTTTGGCCCGTTCACTCCAGGATTTGTAACGGTTCCATATGGAGATATTGATGCTTTAGAAGAAGCAATGACACCGAATACAGCAGCCTTTATGGTTGAACCGATTCAAGCTGAGGGAAGAATCATCTTGCCTCCTGAGGGATATTTGAAAAAAGCCAAAGAAATATGCGAGAAAAATGATGTTCTGTTTATTGCTGATGAAATTCAGACCGGATTGGGTCGTACTGGAAAGCTTTTTGCCTGCGAACATGAAGGCATAACCCCTGATGTTATGATTATTGGCAAGTCTTTGGGAGGTGGATGTTATGTCATCTCGGCTGTGCTTTCCAGCCGGGGAATCCTTGGCCTGTTTACTCCTGGTTCGCATGGCTCCACATTTGGAGGGAATCCATTGGCCTGTGCCATAGCACGCGAATCTCTTCGTGTGATAAAGGAAGAAAAAATGATAGAGAATTCTGCAGAGATGGGAGAATATTTTCTGAAGAAACTAAAGATAATTAAAAGCAAATATATCAAAGAAGTGCGCGGAAAAGGCTTGATGATTGGAGTGGAACTACATCCTGAAGCTGGTGGAGCAAGGCAATATTGTGAGGCATTAAAAGATGAAGGGCTTTTATGTAAAGAAACACATGAAACTGTCATTCGTTTTGCACCTC
>DAOUSP010000021.1 GCA_030627155.1 Candidatus Aminicenantota bacterium | reverse complement strand
CATTTACACCTCTTTTTACAACATCATGTGACATTGGTTGTCCTAAATCAGAAAGTAAATTTTCTCCAAGTTCTGACAATTTTACTGAAATCACCCTTTTACCTTCTTCAAAATAGGCTCTTTTGAAAAGGAGAAGATACATTACAAATGATCTAACTTTTAATAATCTGGACAGATATTTCGTAGCATAATCAAACTCTGTGATGAAATCTCTAACTGATAAAGACTCATATTCAGGCTCTTTGCCAGTTTCTATTAGTTCTTCTATCATGCGCTTGAGATAGTTCTTTTTCATATTATCACTTTCCTATTAGGCGTCATTTTAGATAACTTGTTTATATCCGAAGTAAAGTTCGGATATACATCCCTGTAACTGCTCTTTTTTGTCTTTAGTCATCACCTCCTCCCATTCCTAAATTATCTAAAGGGCTAACTATTTTTCCTATGGACTTTTTGCTGACATGAGTATATATTTCCGTGGTCTTTGAACTCTTGTGTCCCAATAGCTCTTGAATATATCTTAAATCTGTCCCACTTTCCAGTAAATGTGTAGCATAAGAATGCCTAAGAGAATGCACACTTACATCACGAAAAAGATAATCCTTTATATTATATCCCCTTCTGTAACATTATCGGGTTTCTTGCCAATAAATTCGAGTAAATCCCGATTATAATAAATATAGGCATTGATTGTCTTTGGGCTGTATTTTCTGGATACCATCTCCCTTCATAAATCTTCAAAGAGTGTCTTGCCCTCTTTTCCTGTTCTCAGAGAAGGGTCTATCCAGATATTTTCACCCTTAAAGAGGACAAGTAATTTTTTTACTACATAATCAGAATAAGGAAACACCCAACATTTTTGTTCTGGGTTCCATCTGTATCCCTTTATCTCCTTAAGGTTTTCGATATAGGTAGGATTATAAGCAAGTGTAACTATAAGCTCTCCAGATTGTCCCCTGGTTATTTTACCCCTACCGCTTCCCATTTTACTTTTTAAATTAACTATAAAAATTTCTTATGTCAAGATAATTTACCGAGACTTTCCCGAATCTTCCGCAGAAAATAACCGTTTACAAGAAAGACGTTCTTTTTTAAACTTGTATACTCTTTAAACCAATGGATGACATTTGTGTGCTGTGCGTGGACCTGGCAGGAGTACCGCATCGACCCACAGGGATGTGCGTGCTCAAGGGTATGAAGGCCAAAACTTTTCTCAGCTTTTCCGATGAAGAAATACTATCGTGCGCTGAAAAAGAAAAACCGGATATCGTGGCGGTCGATGCCCCTCTAACTCTTCCGCCGGGACGGAAATCCATCGAGGAGAGGAATGGCTCGCATTACCGGCCCTGTGACTTGGAGTTGAGGCGGAGGAAGATCCCTTTTTTCCCGATCACTTTAGGGCCAATGCGGATGCTGACAATACGTGGGATCGCGTTGAAAAACGAACTCGAAAAAAGGGGCTTCAGCTGTATCGAAATCTACCCCGGCGGTGCTCAGGATGTCTGGGGGATTCCTCGGGCGAAGCAGGACCCTGCGTCCTTGAGGAAAGGTCTGCAGCGATTAGGAATAAAAGGACTCAAACGTGATGTTTCGAACCACGAACTGGATGCTGCCACAGGAGCGCTTGTAGGAAGGCTTTACCTTCAAGATAATGCTGAGGTCTTTGGGCGCTTCGGATACGGTGCCATCGTCATGCCGACGTCAAAGTGAGAGAGTAAATTTATGATACCCCATGTTGTTTTTTGTTATCTGATTGTGATGCCTGCTCCAGATCAGGTGTTACTTTGCTCGCACTAAGTTAAGCCGCTGGATCTCAATAATCAATATTAATTCCCATGTTATAAAACATAAAGGCAAATTTATCGCTTATCTCTTCAATTCTCTTTGTTGTGCTGCTTGCCCCATGTCCGGATCGTGTTTCGATTCTGATGAGCACAGGATTTTTCCCAAGGTGGTTTTCCTGTAGGGAAGAGATGAACTTAAAGGAGTGGGCCGGAACAACGCGGTCATCATGATCAGCAGTGGTTACCAAAGTGGCAGGATATGAAATGCCTTCTTTGATATTGTGCAGCGGTGAGTAAGAATAAAGATTCTTAAAATGTTCCTCCTCATCACTGGAACCGTATTCCACCACCCAGCCCCAGCCAACAGTAAATTTATGATAGCGCAGCATATCCATTACGCCGACCGCTGGAAGCGCCACTTTATATAAATCCGGACGTTGAGTCATACAAGCACCCACCAGCAGACCGCCGTTTGAGCCTCCAGCAATAGCCAGCTTATCTTTTGATGTGTACTTTTCCTTGATCAGATATTCGGCCGCAGCAATAAAATCATCGAACACATTTTGCTTGTTGAGAAGCATCCCCGCTGTATGCCATTCTTCACCGTATTCTCCTCCGCCGCGCAGGTTAGGCTGAGCATAAATGCATCCGTTCTCCAAAAGCACAATGTTTGTAGGACTAAAGGAAGGGAGCAAACTGATATTGAACCCACCATATGCGTATAAATATGTAGGATTGTTGCCGTTCAGTTTTAATCCTTTCTTATGAACAATAAACATTGGGATTTTTGTTCCATCTTTGCTTGAGTAGAAGACCTGCTTGGCTACGTAATCCTCAGGATTGAATTTGACCTCAGTTTTATGAAAAACTTCAGATTTCCCACTTGCAATGTCATATTTGTATATGGTTGGTGGAAAGGTGAAAGAATTGAAGGTGTAAAATGTAATTTTATCTTCCTTTTTCCCGTAAAACCCTCCTGCAGTTCCAAGCGCAGGCAGCTCAATCTCCCTCACCAACTTCCCTGTTAAGTCATACTGGTAAACTTGTGTATAGGCATCTTTCAGATAGCTGCAGAACAGATATCCGCCCACAGTATTGGCACTGCGCAGGACCTCTGCTTTCTCAGGCACGATTGTCTGCCAGTTTTCTTTACCAGGGTCTTGTGGATCCATAAGAATAACCTTGCAGTTAGGGGCATCCATGTTGGTGTACACAAGAAATTTATCTCCTGCGTTATCTATGACATAGCTGTCGAATTCAAACCCCTTGATTAGAGGCTGAAATTCCATGTTCTTCAAAGAAAGATCCCTGTAGTACAGCTCATTTCCGTGTGTTCCTTCGGATATAGAAAGGAACATATATTTTTCGTCTTCTGTAACACTTACCCCTTTATATCGAAACGGATGGTCTTTATCTTCATAGATGAGAGTGTCTTTCTCCTGAGGGTCTCCTAATTTATGGTAAAATATCTTTTGGAACTTGTTTCTGGCTGTTAATTTCTGACCTTCTTCTGGCTCATCGTAACCACTGTAATAAAACCCGTTGCCGTGCCAGGAGGCACCTGAGAATTTTACCCATTGGATGTGGTCGCTTAATTCCTTTCTGGATTCGACTTCCATGACTTTGAGTTCCCGCCAATCCGAGCCTGCTTCTGAGCGGGAATAGGCTACATAGCGATTGTCATTGGAAAAGCCCACAAGGCCAATCCTAATTGTGCCGTCTGGAGACAATTTGTTTGGATCAATGAAGACTTCTGGTTTTCCATCCAGCCCCTTTTGAATATAGATAACAGATTGATTCTGTAGCCCATCGTTCTTGTAGAAGAAGTAATACTCACCCGCTCTGAAGGGTGATGAATAGCGAGGATAATTGTAAACCTCTGTTACTCGTTGGCGAATCTTTTCCCTGAATGGGATATTTTCAAAATAAGCGAAGGTTACTTTATTCTGCTCTTCTACCCACTCTTTAACTTCTTCCGCATTTTCATCTTCCAGCCAGCGATAAGGGTCTTCGATTTTAGTGCCGAAATAATCATCAACATGATCGACTTTTTTTGTAACAGGATATTTCACTTGAACCTGGGACTCTATTTTGCCCTCTTTCTTACAGGCCGGAAGAAAAACTATTGTTGTTAAAACGATGAAAACCAGGATATTTTTTCGCATCCTTTCCTCCTTTAATAATTAAAAGATTTTTATTTTTGTCGCCAAAAAGAAGTAAGACATCTCATCTAAATCTGTAATTATATTCTTTACTTCATTCGTATATGCTGAATTCTCTATTTTATTATCACAAGAGCGAGTAAGGGTCAATTACTAAAATGCGGATGTATGGACATCTTTTCCTGTTTGGATACTGGCACTTTCTTCCCACCTATTGCCTTTTCCTTCCCTGAGGTGAAAGGCAGAGTCAAAATGGTTTCCGAAGTTAAACCACGGCCCATTATCGCTTGCAAAAATGACAAGAGTGTTCTTATCAAGATTATATCTTTTTATTGCTTTAAGTATTTGACCGACTGATAGGTATTGTGTTCCGGTTTTAGCAAAGGTTATAATTAGATTAATGTAATAAAGGAGGAGTCATGAAAAAAAATATTTTGTTTCTCTCAATCCTCATTTTTTCTCTATGTTTTTATGTGTATGCAGAGAAAGCACCAAAGGAATTAAAAGTATTCATCTCTGTTGATATGGAAGGCGTATGCGGAGTCATTCACTGGGAGGAAGTTAGCAGAAACGGAAAAGACTATGATCTTTTTCGAAAATTAATGACTTTAGAGACAAACGCCGCAATCGAAGGAGCCTTAGAAGGAGGAGCAACAGAGATATTGGTCAGAGATTCCCACGGCAGCGGAAGGAATATCCTTCCAGAGTTACTGCACCCAGCAGCACAACTCATCCGTGACTGGTCAGGTGGGCCTTTAAGCATGATGGAAGGGATTGATTCAAGTTATCACGCAGCAATATTTATCGGCTATCATGCGCGGGCAAACACACCAAATGCTGTCCTCAAACATACGATGACAGGAACCATTTATAATGTTACCCTCAACGGAAAAAATATGCCTGAGACAGGAATCAATGCTTTCATTGCTGGAAATTTCAACGTTCCTGTCATTCTTGTTGCCGGAGACAAGGCGATTTGCTCACAAGCCCAGGAACTTTTAGGACAGGTGGAGACAGTTGCAGTCAAAGAAGGAATAGGTAACGCTGCAAAAATGCTTCACCCGGAAAAAGCCAGGGCCCTTATCAAAGAGAAAACCACCGCAGCTTTAAAAAGAATCAAGGGCTTCAAGCCGTTTAAACTTACGCCCCCTTATACAATTGAAGTGACCTTCAAAAACGAAGAACGAGCCGAAAATGCTTCCTGGATCCCCGGGGCAAAAAGAACAGGGCCTACTTCTGTTTCATTCACTAACAGTGATTTTATGGAGGTTCTTCGTTTTTTCAAGTTCGCCCGCTGATATTTAAATTAAATTCGAGACACGTACCTATCGAGAATATAAGACTGAGCGCGTACCTATTTCCTTAAGTCGACATTCGGCATATGTACATAATCCCTTGTTTTTTTCATCTTATTTTTATCTTTAGTATCCTTCCTTTTCCTTGCCAACTTTCCTATCATCTGAATTCTTTCTGTCATCTATTCGAGTTTTATTCCATAAGCTGTATGGCATAAGCTGTTGAATTGATTCTTTGAATTGAGACTTTCTGACAGATATGTCTTAAAGTCGTCATTTTACCCCCAAAAATGTCTGTCTAAGCACAAAAAATTGATATAAAAAAGAGATTATTTATTTAATATCAGCAAGTTCGTGTTGCCAGACTAAAAACCATAAAAAATATAAACCACTAAAAATACCGCTAATTGTCAGAAAAACCATTTACAAAATAAAAAACAAAAAAACTTGTATTAAAAAATAATTATTTGTATATTGTAGTCAAATTTAGTTAATACAAGCATAAAAGTTAAAAGATTAAGGAGGTAACATGAAAAAAAGTCTCATTTTTACTGTTTTAATTTTATGTAGCATCCATATGGTCTTCGCGAGTTTTGTTACGAATACAAACCAGAGCACATTGTTCTATCGTTTATTATCTCGCAACCATTCGACGGACATTGATGCAACCTACTACAATCCGGCAGGTTTGACCCAGCTTTCAAATGGCTGGCATATCGCACTTCACAATCAGACAATCTTCCAGGAAAAAACTGTCATCAATGAGTTCCCATTTCTTAACAATTCCACCTATATTGGCGAAGTGAATGTCCCTGTATTCCCAAACTTTTATATGGTTTATAAAAAAGATAACTTAGCCCTGTCTTTCGGCTTTGGTCCCAACGCAGGTGGTGGAACGGCCGATTTTTCGGATGGCTTACCTTCTTTTGAGGCCCCGATTTCTTTACTGCCTTATATGTTAACCAGCATGGGTCTTCCAACAACGAAGTATTCGGCGGACATTGCATTTAACGGCAGTTCTGTTTTTTACGGCTTCCAGCTAAATGCATCTTATGCCGTCAATGATGTGTTCTCTGTTGCTGCTGGGGTTCGGTATATCCAAGCTGTCAACAAATATGAAGGTGACATTAAGAATATAATGATAAATCCTGCTCATCCGTTGATAAATCCGAACGGCAATATGATGCCCGCAGTCCAGTTCTTCACTATTGCTGGCCTACCTGAATACACCGCCATGGTCGGTGATAAAGCAGTTGATGTCAAACAAATAGGTTCAGCCATCACTCCGCTGCTGAGCGTGAACGTAAAACCGAATGACAGATTGAATATCGGAATTAAATATGAATTTAACACCAATCTGGAACTGGAAAACGAAACGACTAAGGATGACACCGGGATGTTCCCGGACGGTGAAAAATTCCGTAATGATATCCCGGCCATTCTGTCTTTTGGGATTGAATACTCATTGTTGCCAGAACTTCGCGCATCGTTTTCCTATAATCTGTTCTTCGATAAGAATGCAAATTGGGAAGGCCGTGAAGAGCTCATTGATTCCAACACGTATGATTTCGCCTTCGGTATCGAGTATGACGTAACAGACACAATTTTAATCAGCACAGGGTTCCTTCGCACCCAATTCGGTATGAGCAAGGAATATCAAACCGACTTCAGTCATGACCTTACCTGTAATACTTTTGGTTTGGGTGCACGATTTAAAGTGAAAAAAAGTCTGGATCTGGATATTGGCGGTATATATGTCAATTACCTGGATGATGATGCGATGATTACATATGAAAATATTGGCTCTTTTCGTGAGGCATATCAGCGTTCGACCTGGTGTGTGGCCATCGGTTTAGGGTATCATTTCTAAACACAGTACGGTCTCAACGAGACAAAAGATAGCTTTTCGTTAGGAATAAAATGAAAAAAACACAAAAAATTATATTCCTGTCAGTATTGTTCATTTGTTTCTTGATTTCAACATCAATCTTCTCCGGAGACGCACCCTCTCTCACCGGGCACTGGGAAGGGACCATTGACATCCCAGGGATGAAACTTGACGTTAACCTGGATTTCAGCCAGAAAGAAGACGGCTCCTGGGTTGGCAATATTTCAATTCCAGCTCAAAATGCCAAGGACCTACCGCTTGTAAATATCCAGGTTTCAGGCCTTGAAGTGACATTTGCCATATCCGGAATTCCGGGTGACCCGACATTCAAAGGTACTTTGAGCAAGGACGGCAGCAAGATTACAGGAGATTTCACCCAGAGTGGACAGACTTTTCCATTTTCTCTTCAGGGAAAAGTCAGCCCGGTTGCAGCCGCCAGAGAAGGTTTAAAAGGCTTCGATGATGTCGTCGAAAAGTCTCTGGAAACATTCATGGTTCCAGGCCTTGCCATGGCAATCGTCAAAGACAATGAGGTTATTTTCGCCAGAGGCTTTGGGTACCGGAATGTGAAAAAGAAAGCTCCTATGACCCCGGATACTCTTCTTGCAATCGGCTCGTCCTCAAAGGCCTTCACAACATTTGCCCTGGGAATCCTTGTGGATGAAGGGAAACTCGAGTGGAACAAGCCCGTACGCAATTATATCCCCTGGTTTCGGCTGCTTGATGCAAGCGTGGGCGACCGCCTGACTCCCAGAGATTTAGTGACTCATCGCTCAGGAATGCCCCGACATGACCTGATTTGGTATAACAACTACACGGCCAGCCGGGAAGAATTTGTCAAGAGGCTTGCCCATCTCCAACTCACTGCTGACCTAAGGGAAAGGTTTCAATACAACAATTTGATGTTCCTCACCGCAGGTTACCTGGTAGAAGTCCTTACGGAAAAGAAATGGGAGGATGCAGTTCAGACTCTGGTTTTTAAACCCTTGGGCATGGAGCGGACTAATTTTTCAGTTGAAGATTCCCAAAAAGACAGCGATTTCGCTCTTCCCTACAGGGAAAAAGATGACAAAATCGAACAAATCCCCTTCCGCAACATTTCAAACATTGGACCGGCCGGATCCATAAATTCCAGTGTCAATGAAATGGCAAACTGGCTGATTGTTCACCTGAACAACGGCAAATTCAAAGGCAAGCAAATCATAAATGAAGTGACTCTGCAGGATATGCACTTAACACATATGCCCATAGGGGGAACTTCCACCAGGCCGGAAATCTCTCCTGCTGATTACGGCATGGGATGGTTTGTGGATAATTACCGCGGGTTTCGAAGAGTCCATCATGGAGGAAATATCGACGGTTTTTCCGCCATGGTGAGCATGCTTCCTCAGCATGGAATCGGGTTTGTGGTGCTGGCCAACAAAAACGGAACTGGAGTCCCCGAACTGCTCATCCGCCATGCCATTGACCGCCTTCTCCACCTTGATCCGATTGACTGGCTGGGCGAAGCTGCGGAAAAAAGAGCTAAAGGAAAGGAAGTCTCGAAGAAAGCCGAGGAAAAAAAGCTGACAAGGCGCATACCTGGCACCACGCCTGCACATAACCTCAGTGAATATGCAGGAGCTTACTTTCATCCTGGGTATGGCGATCTGAAAGTAACTTTCAATAAAGATAAACTCTCTCTGACTTACAATGGAATAACAACACCTCTCTCGCACTGGCATTATGAGACATTCAACTGTGATGAAGCCGAGGATCCGACTTTCGAAGACATGAAACTGACATTCCGAACAGATGTCAGCGGAAATGTAGCAGAACTGGTCGCCCCATTCGAGCCCAGCACAGATGAAATTGTGTTTGAAAAGAAACCCAATGCCAAGTTTTATGACCCGGAATACCTCAAACAGTTTGTCGGCAAGTATAAACTTGTTGATGATCTCCTTACAGTAAGCATGAAGGGAGACAGTCTCACAATTTATGTTCCCGGCCAACCCATATTCGACCTGGTTCCCACATTGGGAGATGAATTCTACCTCAAGCAATATAAGATTGTTAATATTCGATTCCTAACAGATAAAAAAGGCGAAGTCACTGGGATGGAATTGATCCAACCCAACGGAATATTCGAGACGGAGCGGATTAAAGAATAGCTACTTAGATAATAGGGACACATTTAAACAGTGTTTTCCTTTCTGTTTTAAGAGTGTTGATGACAGCCCGCCACTTTTTATCTATTTTTTCTTTTCCATTATGGAAAACTGCTTCTTATATTCTTCAAAAAGTTTCGCTCTTTCTTCTTTAGTATCCAGATACATTTTTAGATTAAGGATTTCTTCAGCCAAAGCACCTGCAATTACTCCTATACCCAGCTTACCTTCTTTATATACTGCTTCTTCTCCATAAATATCTAAAACGAATTCTCTAATATCTCTTTCAATAAGCGGTTCTAAAATTCCTTCAGCATCTTCAGTAATCATTAGCTTTATGATTATTAACATTCGCCTGAATCTTCGGAAGAACACGGGATCGAGCTGTTTCTGGGCTTCAGCCTTTTTAGTCTCGGCCATTATCTCGGACAGCACTTTATTCACTACATCAAATCCACCTGTACCTTTATCTGCCATGTTTTTGAATGCAAAAACGAGCTTATCCAGAAGGGCATAGGCAGCTTCATCCTTGGCAGCACTGCTTGCCATCTCAGCCCAGGAAAAATTTAAACAAACAGTCAACACACAAGCAATAAGGATTGTTTTTCTAAACATGTTATACCTCCCCTATTTTTTTAAGACCTGAAAAAAATATTTTCTAAAATCATTCTGCTCCCGCAGATTTTTGACTTCATTTTGCAAATTTTTTAATTCATTTTCTTCTCTTGAGTATGAGGCCAAGCCTCTCCTCCTGTAGTCGTTTGCTTCATACATGACTTTATAAATCAAAAAGGGAATGTGTTCATCAGGGATGACTTCTCTTTGAGCAGATAAAATAACCCGCTGTATAGACCATTCAAACCGGAAAAACTCTTCTATTCCAGGCGGAAAAGCCAATTCCTGACTCTCTTGGGCCTGCAGAATTTTCTGCATATTTGGCGCCTGGATAAGAAACTTTTCGATGACCGTCACAGACTTTTCATCAGAATACGGAACAATGAGTTTTCTTAACACTAATCCTGAAACGATAATCATCAGCAGAAGTGCAGCAATAGGAACAGGATTTCTTAACCAATAGGGCAAGAGATGCTTTGGTTTTGAACTGGCATTTATCCGCATTTCCAGCTTGGCAGCAAAATCCGTCTTTCGAAAGACTTCAAGGCCCACCTTTTTTTCTTCCTCAATAAGCTTTTCTATTTCAATATGGCTCTTATTGTTTTTTTCATGTTTTTTCATTGTTCATTCCTCAACCTATCCATGACTGCCTGGCGGGCCCGCCTCAATCGCGACATCACAGTTCCTTCTTTTATTCCCAGACTTCTGGATATTTCCTGGTAGGAAAGCAGGCCGTATTCCCTTAAAATGAAAACTTCCCTCAATTTATCTGGAAGATTGCTAATGGATTTTTTCAGAAGCAGAAGCTGTTCGTTCCAGAGGAGCTGAGCCTCTGGATTCTTTCCTTCGATAGGTTCTTTTTCCTCCTCCAGCCTTAAAAAACGCCTTAACCGGGCCTTTTTGGTGTTATCCAGACAAGTATTCCTGGCAATTTTGAAGAGCCATTCTTTAGCTGTTTCCTTAGCTTTTATGTTGTTTATATTTTTATAAGCCTTAAGATAGGTCTCTTGAGTTAATTCTTCAGCATCCAAGGGATTTTTAGCAAACCCGAGGCAGACACAAAAAATAGTCTCGCGATATTTCATTAAATCCTCAAAGATTTTTTGCTCATCTGAATTCTTTTTTTTCGACATTACTTTTATTTATTATCACATCTTCATTAGTAAAAGACGACTCAAAATCCCTAATATTCCATTTTTCAAATAAGGTGATTTTAATGGAAGAGTGATAAGCTTGAGTTTCGCAGGGACATAATACGGAACACGTACCTAATTCCTTGTTTTTTATCTCTTCTTTATTTTTTACATAGGAATTCTCTTTTTTTACTTGTGAGTAAAGTATATAATTAAGAAATAGAGAAACAGGTACGTGTCCTCGATTTTTCTATATCATATACAATGAAAGAAGATGAAGAAGGTTTCCAAAGTGAATGGTAGATGGTTATTTTCACCTGAGGATTTAGGCTTTTATTATAGAGAGTTTTTTCGGATATTAGGATATAATAATAGTCAGAAAAATCAAAACAAACAGGAGGGAGAATGAAAGCCATAAGCGTCATCGGATTACTTTTCATCATCATTCTTGTCTTTTCTAGTTGTATGGCAGGTCAAAACGACCTGGAAAAAACTCCGAATAAAAATGGAAATATTGCTGGATTCCTGAAAGGATTATGGCATGGTTTCATTACGCCTATAACTTTTATTATTTCTATTTTTACGAAGCATATCCGTTTCTATGAAGTTCACAACAACGGATTCTGGTATAATTTTGGATTTGTCCTTGGCGCCGGGCTGTTTTTAAGCGGCGGTATCCTTGGAAGAGGGAAACGAAAAAGAAAAAAATGAACACACCCCCAAAAATATCTGCCTCTCTATTCCTTTGTTTTCTGATTATTCTCATTGCATTATCCTGTGCGGTAAACCCTATCACAGGTAAACGGGAGTTCATGCTTATCTCAGAGCAGGCAGAAATATCTCTCGGACAAGAAACAGATAAGGAAGTACGCACCCAGTACGGAATCTACAGTGATTCGAACTTAAACGACTATGTCGAAAGAGTAGGAATGTCGATGGCTCCTCACACGCATCGTTCTCATCTCACCT
>DAOUSP010000011.1 GCA_030627155.1 Candidatus Aminicenantota bacterium | reverse complement strand
TATCCTGAAATTCATCCACCAATATATATTTATATTTATTCTGGAACTCCCTCAGCACAGATGGCCTTTTCCTGAAAAGTTTCACAACAAGGCAAACTTGGTCTTCGAAATCTATCTTTCCTTCCCTTTTTAATAAATCCTGGTATTTTTTATATACCTGAGCCATTTCGAAATGTTTCTGCGCACACTCTTCTTCAATCTCATCAGAGGCTTTCTTCATTAATGCTTGAGAATAATCTAAATATTCCTCAGGGGTAATATCTTCCTGTTTTAACCTTTTCACTGTAGACAACAACTCTTGAATATACCTTGTAGGAGAGCTTAGAGGGCGGTAGTAATTCAAGGGGAAATGAAAAAGGTGTTGTTGGAAAAAAATTACCTGTTCTACTTCATCCAAAAGCTGAAAATCAGGAGAATAACCAATCTCATGGCCGTAATTTCTTAATACCCTTTCACCAAAAGAATTGAATGTGCTTATCTCAACAAAAGAATAGCTGTAAGGAATCAATACATCTACTCGTTCTTCCATCTCATTTGCTGCTTTCTCAGTAAAAGTGACGGCGAGAATTTCTTCCGGTTTCGCTAATTTTGAGGCAATAAGGTAAGCAATGCGATGCGTTATGACTTTTGTTTTACCAGTCCCTGCTCCAGCAATAATGAGAAGAGGGCCTTTTTCATGGATAACAGACTCTTTTTGGCCAGGATTTAAATCCTTCAGCAAATGACGTACTTTCTCTTTGGCAGTTTTTTTATACATGGTTCAAAATCGCAGAAGATATGTTTATTCTATTATAATTACTTTCTCATCTGGTTTCATAAGCCAGAGTTTTTCCCTTGCTTTTTTTTCAACCGCTTTGGGATTTTTCTCTAACTCTTCAATTTCTCTTAAAAGTTTATTTTTTTTCTGCTCAAGAGAAGCGATTTCTTCCAGCAAAGCTTTTTTTTCCTTTTGAGCATGATAAACTTCAACCCAGCCTCTCTTTCCAAAGAAGGAAGCAATAAACAGGACTAAAAAAATAAAAACAATGCCGACGACCAATAGTTTCTTCCTGAAAGAAGAACCGTTCTTCTCTTTTTTTCCCATTAAAAGATATTCTCAAAACCAAGCTTAATAAGCTTTTCCAATTCTTCTCTGCTCCCTGCCTCTGCATAACAGCGGATAAGCGGTTCTGTTCCTGAAAAGCGGAAAAGAATCCAATCATCATCTGAAAAATCTAATTTCAATCCGTCTATTGTCTCTATATTGATGACCTTTCTGTCTCCTAATTTATTTGGGGGGTGTTTTATAAATTTATTTAACTTTTTTTCTCTGTTTACCGTTAAAGGGATGCTTTTTTGCTCCCCTTCTTTTTTCCCATATTTATCAAAAATATCTCCAACTTGTTCAGAAAGAGTTTTCCCAACAGAAGCCATCATCTCTGCCACAAGAAGCCCTGCTATAATGCCATCTTTTTCAGGGAGGTGGTCCTTGATGGCCAAACATGCACTTTCTTCTCCCCCGAATATAATTTTATTTTTCAAATAAAGGTCAGCAATATATTTAAATCCAACCGGCGTTTTAAATAGAGGAAGGTCATATTGCCTGGCAATGCGGTCAATTAGATGGGTAGTTGCCACTGAACGAGCCACGCCACCACGCCAATTTTTCTTTGTAACAAGATAATCCAACAACAATGAAAGGATTAGGTTCTGGTGAATAAAACGACCCTTTTCATCCACAATCCCAAATCGATCTCCATCTGCATCTGTTGCAATTCCTAAATTACAATCTTTTTCTTTAACCAGACTTTTTAATTCCTCAAGGTTCTCCTCGCTGCAAGAAGGAGTAATCCCTCCAAAATAAGGATCGATATATCCGTGTATTTCTTCCACATGGATACCATTTTCTTCTAATATCTCGTCAAGATACTCGCGGCTCGCTCCATAAAGCAAATCAACTGCTATCTTTAACTTCGCTTTTCTTATAAGGTCAAAATCTATCTTATTCTGGATAAAAGAAAGATAGTCATCCTGAAGGTTGATCTTCTCAATAAATTCTTCTCGAGGATAATAAGGGCAAAAAGAATAGCTATGCATTAAAGATTTTACTTCTTCTTCGATTTTGTCTGTCTCTTCTGGAAGAGCCGGTGCTCCTGCCTCTGTATTGAATTTCAGTCCATTGTAATCAGGGGGATTAAAAGAAGCTGTGAAATTAACCCCACCATGTGCTCGCCTTTTAATTATCTGGTAAGCCTGTGCCTGAGATGGGGCGTCTCTATCTGATAAAAACACATGAACCTGGTTATGAGAAAAAACTTTGGCAGCTTCAAAAGCAAACCTTTCAGAGAGAAACCGGGTATCATAATTGACTACAACAGAAAGCTCCTCCCCAGGAAATTTCTTTTTAAGACGATTGGCTATAGCCTGGACAACAATCCTGACATTATTAAAGGTGAATTCTTCCCCCATGATGCCGCGCCAGCCTGATGTGCCAAATTTAATCATATCTGATTGATTTCATAATTAACACAACAGCCATTGAAAAGCAACTCAAAGATTGATTTGATGTGCATCATTTTTAAAGGCCTTCCTGTTTTTTCTAAATAATAAAGGATGCATCTTTATTTCCGTGATATTTGAAGTTCTATCAATTCGTCTTAACGAGTAAAGGCCCAAGGATGGCTTTGCTCCCCTCAGATTTTATGCGCCATCGCCGGGTCTTAATCCCTTTTCATCCTATCACGGGAAAAAAGATGCCTACAATAATAAACTCGATATTGAATTTCCTCGCATAATATGAGATGGTTACAATCTAATATTAATTAAAGTACCGGCTAAATAAAATAGCTGCTTTTGCCATGCCGAAAATATTCAAAGCCAAAATCCTGAATAGCAAACACCTGAGGCAAAAAAAATCATTTGTTGGTGTGATCTTTGGTATAGACGGGTAAAGGAAGAGGAACAATGCGAGAGACAATTCTGAAAAAATTGGCATACTGGCATGCCTCCTACCCATGGAGAATGATTCTTGTGACATTTATACTCACAGTGGTATTTGGGGCATTCGCATCACAGTTGAAAGTCACTCTGCGGTGGTCTGACTTGCTGCCTTCAAGAGACAGGCGAACAGTCCAGTTCAACAAGATTATAGACGAATTTGCCACAGCAACAAGCCTGGTGGTCGTAGTCCAAGGAGAAGAACAACGCATAAAGACCTTTGCTGACAAGCTTGTACCAAGTATCCTGGAGCTTATTGATTCAAGTAAAAACCCAAAGATTCAACTGCAAGTGGAAAAACTCAAGGAAAAAATAGAAAAATTAGAATCTGAAAAAAACGAACATCCCGAGATTGAGAAACTACGGTCCGAAATAAAATCCCTGGAAGCCCAGATTGACAGAAAACTGTTTCAACGGGTGGATTATAAGACCGAGGTCGATTTTCTAAAAAACCATGGATTAATGCTGATAAAAGAAGATGATTTAGAGAATATAAAAGACATCTTTTTAGACCCTAACCTTACAGGGCTTCTTGTGAATCTTAATAATTCAATGGAGAAAGAATATATCGGCAGGGAAGAATCGATTTCAACCCGCGAGAAAGAAGACCAGGCAGTGATGTTCCTGGATGGGATTCAGGAGTTAATAGAAACACTGCATAAAGCTGCCACTGGCAACGAACCACAAAAAGAAGAAATCCATGCTGTTGTTGATAAACTTCTTCTTGGGGAACCCTATTTTCTGTCATATGATAAAAAGGCCCTGGTTCTCAATGCTATACCCAATTTTACTATGATGGATATAGGCCTTGTGGTTCTCGGCACAGATGCAGTACAGGCACAGGTGGATAAATTGCTCCTGGATTTTCCTGACGTAAAGGCCGGTTTAACGGGATTTATCGCCATAGGCCGGGATGAGATGGTCTATTCCAAACAAAGTCTTGGCTATACAACAGTGATTGCATTAATCGCTATCCTCATTCTACTCATTATTTCATTCCGGATGTGGGTAGCACCTGTTTTTGCAACTGTCAATCTAATGGTTGGCCTGGTCTGGGCAGTAGGGACGGCATCGATTGTAGTTGGACAGTTGAATATCATGACCCAGATGATGGGAGTTATTCTTCTTGGCCTGGGAATTGATTTTTCTATCCACCTGATTTCAGGATTTACTGAATGGAGGGCTGCAGGAGACACGATTGCTTCAGCCATGGAAAAGAGCTTTCTAAAAAGTGGTAAAGGGATTATCACAGGAGCACTAACCACTGCATTTGCCTTTCTCACATTGATAATAAGCCACTCACGAGGGATGAAGGAAATGGGTATGGTAACAGGGACTGGCCTTCTGGCCATACTTTTTTCCACAATGATATTCCTTCCTTCCCTTCTTGTCATAAGGGAGTGCTACATTGAAAGGAAGCTTGTAAAAAAAGCACTCCCTAAACAAAAAGTTCAGCGTGATATCACATTCCGCTTTCTTGGAAAATCCTGCAAATGGCTCAGCAAGCATTATGTCTTTACGCTCATGGCCTCAATAATCATTACATTCATTCTTATCTGGTCAGGTTCTAAGATTCGATTTGACCAGAACTACATGAATATGGAGCCAGAAGGATTGACGTCTATAGTCCTTCAGGATGCTGTCCTGGATAAGTTTGATATGAGTATGGATTATGCCCTTGTTTTAACAGACGATGTAGACCAATCGAGGGAATTTGCCAAGAAATTCAGAAAGTTAAGTTCGGTGGCAATCACAGAAGATATCTCTATCTATTTACCTTCTAATAAAGAGCAGCAGAATAGGATTCCGCATATCATGGAAATCATGAATAAACTACGCTCTATTCCCGTAAAATCCGCCATCCTTCCTGAAGAAGTGCAAGAAATAACCAGTCAAATATATCGCCTACGCATGAACATCATGGAGATGCAGGATATGGCATATCTTGGTGGCCAGGATAAAGTGGACAATAAATGCAAGGAGATAGTGGGCGATCCAGCACTAAGTAGTTCACGGAATATGATTCTTGAATTAAAAAATCTCCTTGAAGCAAGATCTTCCTTAGTAGCTGACAGGCTCACGCACTTTCAGGATGATTTTGCCCCTTATTTTAAAGCTATTGTTACAAAAATGTGCAACACAAGCCCCATCTGTTTAGAGGATTTGCCAGAATCCATTTTAGACAGATATAGCAATACTGCAAGGAATCAATTTCTAGTTACGGTTTTTCCAGCAGGCAATGTTTGGCAGGACGCAGAGTTTCTAAAGCAATTCGTTCAGGATCTGGAGAGTGTAAGCGACAGGGCTACAGGGATGCCACCGGTCTTTCGAGCTCTGATAGAAGTCGTCATTCGTGACGGCAGGAAAGCCATGCTGCTTACTATTGTTGTTATTTTCCTTCTGCTTTGGGCCGATTTCCGCAACCCACGTTATGCCCTGATTGCAATGCTTCCTCTTATTGCAGGTGTATTCTGGATGGTTGGTCTAATGAACTTATTGGGACTTCAGCTTACAGTGATGAATGTGCTGGGGCTCCCAATGATCATCGGTATCGGGATTGATGATGGAGTACACATTGTGCATCGTTGGCGTCATGAAGGAAAGAACAAAGTACGGGTTATTTTTTCCAGCACAGGCAAGGCTATTCTTCTGACATCGCTGACCACAATGCTGGCGTTTGGCTCCTTAGTCTTTTCAATATGGCGTGGATTTGGCCACCTTGGAGGAGCTTTGTTTATAGGGGTAGCTGCATGTTTTCTGGCAACAGTGATAATATTAGCCGGAACCATCGGGTTGACAGAAAGAAGACAGAGGACCACTGAGAAGCAGTAAAGACAATATATGACATTCTTCGCAACACTTTTTGTTATAGAGTCACCAAAGAATTGACAGGTTAAAAAATCTATTATAAATAACACCCATAAGCAAGGCTTCTGAATCCATTGTTGAGAGGAACAAGATAAAAGATAAAAATTCCACCAATTTTTCGGCTAATAAAATAAGGGGCCGTTATTTAGCTGGGATTTTTTTAATCTCTTCTGCAACTCTTTGTTTTGAAATATCGCTTACCAGGTATTTTTCTATTTCTCAGCAATATCACTTTGCCTTCTTAGTTGTCAGTATCGCTTTATTAGGATATGGAGCAAGCGGGTCGTTTTTAGCCATTTTCAACAAGCTCATATTGGTTGAAAAAGATAAGTTTCTCTCTGTTTCTTCTATGCTCTTTTCTCTCTCGATACTATTCAGTTTTCTTGTTTGCAATTCCATACCGTTCGACCTCATCAGGCTGACATGGGATCATTATCAGATATTCTATATATTCTTATATTACTTTGTGTTAAGCCTCCCTTTCCTTTTTGCAGGACTAACTGTATCTTTTGCGATAACCGTAGCTTCTGTAGAAGTAAATAAAATCTATTTTTCAGACTTATTTGGTGCTGGGGTTGGAGCCATGTTATCTGTTTTTATTTTTCTTCCTAATGGAGATAAGGGAGTCATTCTAATTATCTCATTTGTGGCCCTACTTGCTTCCTTTTTGTTCAGCATTAAGCAATCCTTGATATTCAAGGGTATCCTTCTTTTTTTCATGCTTACAGAAATCATGCTTTTTTCCGCTTCTCCATCCTGTTAGGTTTTCGAATTTCTCCATTTAAAGCTCTTCCATTAGCACTCCATTATCCAAACGCAAAATCTCTGTTGACAACATGGAATGCCATTTCCCGTATAGATGTCATAGATTCTCCAGCTGTAAGATTTGCGCCAGGATTGAGCCTTCTTTACACAAAGGCCCTTCCTTCTCAACTTGGGGTATCAGTTGACGGAGAGGAACTTGTGGCTATCACATCATTCAAAGGCCCTAAAGACCCATCTCTGGAATTTCTTTCATTCCTCCCTTCTTCTTTAGCTTACCTCCTTTCTCAAAAGCCAGAAGTGCTTCTTATTGAGCCAAAAGGAGGGCTGGATATTCTTTCAGCTTTTTATTTTGACGCACGGAAAATAAGGGTGATTGAAAGCAATCCTCTTTTTGTAAAAACTCTTCGTAATGAGCTCGCCAACTTCTCGAATCATCTTTATCACAAAAAAAATATAACTGTCCAAATAGCAAATAACCGTTCAGCATTGAAAAAAGAAAAAGGAATATTCGATTTAATTGTATTTCCTCTTACTGAAGTGTTTGGTTCATCAGGAACAGGCCTTTTTGGATTTCGCGAGAATTATCTTTATACAGTAGAATCCTTCAGTTCGATTTTAAACCGACTTTCTCCTGAAGGTTTAATCAGTATGAATTTTTATCTTCTCCCTCCGCCACGCCAAGAATTAAAAGCAATAACAACCTGGATAGAAGTACTGGAAAAACAAGATAAAAACCCTTCTCGTCATATAATTGCTCTAAGAAGCTGGGGCACAATAAGTATTTTCATAAAAAACAGCCCATTCGAAAAAAAAGATATCCATATATTAAAAAGCTTTGCGGAAAAGTATTGTTTTGACCTTGTGTATTATCCAGGGATAATACCAGAGGAAGCAAATATCTGGAATAAATTCGATAATCCCATATACTTTAACCTAATAACGCAAATCCTATATTCATCCCCAAGAAAAGAATTCTATAAAAACTACCTTTTCCGAATAAGTCCCCCATCTGACAACCGCCCCTTTTTTTTCAACTTTTTCAAGCTTAACAAAATAAAAACCACTTATTTCGCTTTAGGGAAAAAATGGCTTCCATTTCTCCAGGGAGAATTATTAATTCCCCTCCTTTTTATTCAATCAGTAATGATTGCCATTCTAATGATAGGACTCCCATTGTTGGTGTTTCAAAAAAAGGTGCAAAAACCAGAAAGAAAATATATGAGAACATTTGGCTACTTCTGCCTTATTGGAATGGCTTATATGTTTATCGAAATAACCTTAATCCAAAAGTTTATCCTGTTCCTGGAGCATCCGCTATATTCAATATCCATTGTTATTTTTTCCCTCCTTTTCTCCTCGAGTTTAGGGAGTTTTTTCTCTGCCTATATTCTTAAAGTAAATCTGGCAAAAAACCTTAGATTTATTCTTCTAATATGTTCAGTCGTAATCGTTTCTTATCTGTTGATTTGGCCGATTTTTTCCAACCTGTTTTTGGGTTTCTCTCTTTATTTCAAATTTTTTCTGACATTTGTATTTATTTTTCCATTGGGTTTTTTAATGGGCTTTCCTTTTCCCACAGGAATTCGACTCCTTAAAAATTTCAACAAAAAGTGGATTTCCTGGGCATGGGCGACTAATGCATTTTCCTCTGTTGTAAATTCTATACTTGCTCTTTTTATAGCTTTTTTAGGAGGATATAATCTCGTTTGGATGTTAGGGGCTTGTGGGTACTTATTTGCCTCTTTTTTCCTCGGCTTTTCCAACCATGGGCACAAAGCGAACACCTAAAATGTGCTTAACATTTAATTTCCCTTCTTTTTTTGTAATGAGAGTCAATGTTTGAAAATAAAGAGTGCTCCCAAGGGGAATAATAAGCCGCCCTCCTTCCTTAAGCTGGCTAATGAGTGGCGGGGGAACATGATTAGCTGCGCACGTGACAATGATGGCATCAAAAGGTGCGTATTCCTCCCAACCAAAATAGCCGTCTCCCCATTTAACCTTTACCTGATTGAAATTGAGCTTTTTTAATGTTTCCGCCGCTTTTTTTGCTAATTTTTCCCTGATTTCAATTGAATAGACATTATCTGTTATACAGGAAAGTATTGCTGCCTGATACCCAGATCCTGTTCCTATTTCCAAAACTTTTTCCCCCTTCTTTAAGGTAAGATGCTGAGTCATCAACGCAACAATATATGGTTGAGAAATCGTTTGCCCCTCATCGATGGGCAAAGGGTAATCTTTATAGGCTTGATTCCAATATCTTTTATCTACGAATAAATGGCGTGGGACGTCTCTCATAACTTCTAAAACCATCTCATCAGTAATGTCCCTTGATAAGAGTTGGCGCCGCACCATTTTTTCCCTAAGCTTTGTGTAAATATCTTCTTCACAAAAAAAAGGTAAATTAAATCCCATGCCAAATAAAAGAAGAAGAAAACAAACGATTTTTTTTCCGCCTTTCATTTTTTCCTTTTATTGAAACTCTATAGAGCTGTTAGTCATTAAAGACACTCAAGCTATTTATTTTAATTTACTACTAAAGAGGCGATAAAATCAATCTCTTTAATGAGGGCAAGTATCTTTTTTCCCGTGATAGAATTAAGGGATTAAGGCCTGAGGTTGGCTGAAGCGACCTTCGAAGATTTAGCCTTCCCGAATCGAACAAGAGGGAATCTGACCAAGACGGCCGAGGATGTCTGAGCACGATAAAGAAAAAATATGTTATTTAATTTGACAAAACAATCTTTTTTTGATAATGGTTTAATCAAATAAAGAGAATTTAATTGTGTATGCACAATAGAAAGGCTGTTTATCCTGGATCATTTGATCCTATTACAAATGGGCATATAGACATTATACAAAGGGGACTAAAAATCTTCGACAATATACTCATTGCAGTTTTAGAAAATCCCAACAAACGGCCTCTATTTACGACTAAAGAAAGAGTGAAGATGGTTCAAGAGGTTTTTTCAGACCAAAAAAATGTAGAAGTAAAGTCGTTCCATGGGCTATTAGTCAGATTTGCAAGAGAAAACAATGCAAATGTCGTCATGAGAGGATTAAGAGCTATTTCTGATTTTGAATATGAATTTCAACTTGCATTGATGAACAGGAAGCTTGATCCAGAAATTGAAACATTTTTTATGATGCCAAATGTAAAATATTCGTTTCTCAGCTCAAATTTAGTCAAAGAAGTCTCAATGTTAGGTGGATGCTTGAAAGGATTAGTTCCTGAAGCTATTGAAGCCAGACTGAAAAATAAAACTTATAATTCATATAAAAAATTATAGATATAAAGGAAAAGAATGTTCGGATTTGGCCGTGAAAAAGGAATAGCTGGATTAGACATAGGTTCATACTCCATTAAGGTGGTTGAGCTCAAGTCTAAGAAAAAAGATGGAGGTGAAATCTACGAACTTAAAAAAATCGGCTATGAAGTACTTCCGCATGATGCAATTGTGGATGGGACCATTATTGATTCAGCAGCTGTTGCTGAAACAATAAAAATGGTCTTTGATGAGAACAAAATTACAAACAAGAATGCCGTCATATCTATTTCTGGAAGTTCTGTCATCATAAAGAAAATCACTCTTCCTTACATGGAGACTGAAGAGTTAGCGGAGTCAATAATCTGGGAAGCAAAACACAATATTCCTTATCCATATGAAGAAACGAACGTTGATTATGCAATTATTAAACCCATTCGAGAGAGAGAAGAAAAAAATCTTGATATTCTTCTTGTAGCAGCAAAAAAAGATAAAATCGCAAACTACAGCAATGTCATCAATATCGCTCGAAAGAATTTAAAAGCTATTGAAGTAGATGTCTTCGCACTACAAAATGCTTTTGAAGTCAATTACCCTGAGGTTTTCAAGGAAAAGACAGTCGCATTAATAAATCTTGGCGCAAATACCACGAATATTGTTATTATTGAAAAAGGGATTCCTCAGCTATTTCGAGATCTTTCCATAGGCGGTTCTTTCTTTGCAGAGAATCTAAGCAAAGATTTAAACATAGGTTTCGATGATGCCGAAAAGGCCCTCAAAAATCTTCCTGTAAATGACATCCAACCTGAACAACTGCAGAGTGTATTGGATATTAACATCCAAAATCTCTTGGAAGAAATCGAAAAAACGTTTGTTTTCTATGAAGCAAGTAGTAAACAAGAAAGTAAAATTGAATTTATCTATCTAAGTGGAGGCCTCTCCAAACTGAAGAATTTGCCAGCTAATTTTGAACAGAAATTTAATATCAAGACAGAAATATTTCAATCTTTCCGCAGAATATCTTATGATGAAGACAAGTTTGACTCTATTTATTTTGAAGAGATGGCTCCTTTTTTTGGAGTAGCCACAGGGCTTGCAACACGAAAAATGGAAAAATAATATGATACGGATAAACTTATTAAAGCCAGGCAAAAAAGAGATTACTGAGGCCCCGTCCGCAATTGCTCCTGAAATTAGAGAGAGGAAGAAGGGGCCCGCATATGGACTTGTTTATCTTGTGTTTATTGCCGTCATTGCAGCTCTTTTCCTCTACCAAAAGAATACTCTATCCAAAGAACAATCTCTTCTACAAGCCGCTCAAATAGAAAAAAAGAGTCTTCAAGATGTTGAAGTGAAATTAGAGCAATTGGAGCAACAAAAAAGTCTCCTTGAAAGAAAAATTAACCTCATCAACCAGTTGAAATCACGGCAAGAAGTCGCAATAAGGATTATGGATGAATTAAGTAAAAATATTCCTGATTGGGTTTGGCTTACAGAAACTTCCTTTAAGAATGAGATGATCCAAATCAAGGGAAGAGCTCTCTCAAACAATCTAATTGCTGATTACATATATAATCTGGATCAAAGTCCTTATTTTAATAATGTCAACTTAATCTCATCCACACAGAAAAAATCCCGCACTGACCAATACTTAGAATTTTTGTTAACCCTCAATTACATTTCGCCTACTGTGTCATCGGCCACAAACGATGAGGTCCAAAAAAGGGGGGGAGAATGAGAGACTGGCCTTGGTATGGACACGTAGTAGTTGCACTAATTATTTTTTGTTTTCTTTATCTATTCCTTTTCAAACCCAAAAATCAAGAAATCACAAGAGTAAAAGAAGAACGGATCAAGACTGAAAGAGAAGTTGTCAAGTTCCGCGAAAAAAAGAAACAATTAGATAAAATCGAAAAAGAGCTGAAAACCATGAACGCCACTCTGAAAGAATTAGAAGCCATTATCCCCCAAAAAAAAGAAATCTTTAATATATTAAGACAAATTCAACAGCTTGCCTTTGATTCACGCCTCAATATTGCCAAATTTGTTCCAAAAGGGGAAATTGATAAAATGTTTTATGCAGAATCTCCTATTTCTCTGGAGATTACTGGAAATTATCACAATTTAGCTATATTTTTTGACCGGTTAAGCCGCTTTTCCCGATTATTTAACATCGAAGATTTCACTATAAAATCTCTCGCAAACCAATCAGAAGCATCCACTATTTCGTCTACTTTTACAGCAAAGACATATATTTTCAGAGAAACCCCACCCCCACAAAAAGAAACCCAGGAAAGGACAAGCAGGAGAAAATGAAAAAATCAATCCTATCATTTTTAGTTTCACTCATTGTAATCTTCTTAAGTTTCGAGGCACTTTTTTCACAGGAAAAAAAGTTCCAAGAGAGCCAATTGCCTCAAATGACCCAGGAAAAAATCGCGCCTTCTTATAATCCACAAGGGAGGAGAGATCCTTTCAAGGATTTGCTTGCGGGAAGAGAACTAAAGGAAAAAACAGGAAAAGAAGGTGTGCCTCAAATGTCTATTGATGATGTAGTTCTAATTGGAATCGTTAAGGCAAAAGGCAAATTTACCGCAATCATAAGCGGTGCACAGGGGTTCCCGTATTATCTAAAAGTGGGAAATAGATTTGTAGATGGTTTTGTCCTATCAATAAACGATTCGAAAGTCATTTTTCGAAAAACTAATGATAGAGGCGTTCCACTATTAAGGCCAAGAGATATTACTAAAGAAATAAATCCAGAGGAGCGATAACATGAAAAGGGAAAAATATTTACAGGTAATCTCCTTTTTGTGCGTCCTTTCTCTCATCAGTGGATATGCAAGTTACAATGAACCCGCGGTCAATATAAATAACATTTCTATTCGATCTGAAAACCTCAGCACAAAAATAATCTTTGAGGGAAATTCTATACTGCCCATCCGAAGTTCGTATTTCTCAAAAGAGAATCCTTCCACAATTGTGATCAACCTGGACAACATAAATGCAGTTCAAGCACCGGTTTTTGAGAAGGACAACAATTTTATAGTAAAAGACATAAAATTTGAAAAGGGAGATGCCGGCTACCTACGTATATTCATTGATTTAACCAAAAAAGTTCCATACAGAATTTATTCCTCCCAAAAAAATACTATAGTAGAATTGAATGCTGTTAAAAAGACATTGGAGAAGATGCAACTGAGTAATGACATCCAGAAATTGCTTAAAGGAAGAAAGAGCAGCCCTATATATCTTAAAAAAATTGATGTTTCAGAAAACCAAGAAAGTCTTTGTGTTAAGGCAAAACTGACCAATCAAGTTATTCCTCTTGTATTTGCTCTTGACAATCCACTCCGCTTGGTTGTGGATTTATATGGAACTTATTTCTCCCAATCTCATGCGAATTATCCAATTCATAAGTTTGGAGTGAAAAGTTTAAGAGCTGCCCAATTTCAAGTTTCAAATCCTAATACAATTACCCGCCTTGTGTTCGATTTGGAAGAAGCCCAATTTTATTCCTTGGATTCCCTGGATAACGAACTGGTAATTTCTTTCTTTAAAGAAAAATCCACCCCAAACTTGCCTCAATTAGCTTCAATCGAAACAGAAACTATAAAGAATGATACAAAAAAGATTCCTTTAAAACTAGAGCCCATTGTCCATAAGGAATCTCAACCCCCAAAAGAACAACCTTTAGAAAACATACGCATACCAAAACCATCTATGCCCAGTAAAAGCAATCCAGTACCCTCTATGGTTCAAGAAGAACAATTTAAGCCGAAAACTATAGCTGAGACAGAAGAAAAATATACAGGCGAAATTCTTAGTCTTAAATTCAAAGATGCTGACCTAAGAGATGTCATTCTCTATCTTGGAGATTTTGCCAACTTGAATGTTGTCTTTGACCCTGAAGTAAGAGGAACAGTTACCTGTAACTTAGAAAATGTCCCATGGGACCAAGCTCTTGATATAATCCTGAGAATTAATAAAATGGGAAAAACAATAGAGAGAAATGTGCTTCGCATTGCACCTGTCAGCGTTCTCATGCGAGAACAAGAAGACCAACGCAAACTGCAAGTAAGCAAAGAACTCGCAGGTCCAATTGTTGTGAAAACATTCACACTTTCTTACTCAAAAGCCAAGGATGTTCAAAGTCTCCTAAAGACCAAGCTTTCTGATTTAGGAGAGATAATCATAGATGAGCGGACAAATACGCTGATTATTTCTGATGTTAAAGAAAGAATGGAGCTTTTAGAAAAACTTCTATCCGTGTTTGATACGCCAACTCCTCAAGTTTCAATTGAAGCTAGAATTATCGAAGCAACCTCGACTTTTATACGTAATTTAGGTATCCAATGGGGATGGAGAGGAATTGCTGACCCTTTTTATGGGAACCAAACCTCTCTTCAATTTCCTAATAAAGCCTTAGTTGACGGGGCACTCATACCTCAAGGAATTGTCACAAAAGGAATTGGAGGACCGTTGGGTGGGTATGCCATAAACCTTCCCGCTCCAGCCTTCACAACGGCTCTTGCTTTTTCATTCGGCAATGTTCTTGACACATTTAGATTAGACCTGGCTCTTTCCGCTTTAGAGACCTCTGGAAGTGGCCGGATCATCTCTGCTCCTACAGTAACGACACAAAACAATAAAGAAGCAGAAATCATCCAGGGAAGACAAATTCCGGTTCAGACTGTAGCAAATTTTACTGTAACAACACGGTATGTCAACGCTGCCTTAGAGCTAAAAGCTACTCCTCAGATTACAGCCGAAGGAACAATCATCATGTATATTGAAATAAGAAACAATGCTGCGGATTTTGCAAACCTTGTAAATGGTATTCCCCCAATAACAACTCAAAGCGCGAAGACGACCGTAATGGTTCCTGATGGAGGAACCACGGTTATCGGAGGAATTTATAGAACAGAAGATTCTATAACGCACGAGCGAGTTCCTTTTCTCCATAAAATACCAATTCTGGGAAATCTTTTCCGGTCCTTTGCTCGAACCAAGCAAAATAGAGAACTGATAATTTTTATAACTCCCAGAATAATAAAATAATAGGGTGGAAAAAATGAAGAAGGTAAAACTCACATTAACAATAATAGTTATTCTTCCCTTTGTTCTTTTCCTTCTTTCCTGTAATCCAATAGAAAATGAATCTCAATCAAGCAGTCTTCTTATTGTCGAGAGCTTAACTGGAACAGATATCGAGGGAAATGAAGTCAATCTTCTTGAGTCAGATGTATTGAAAGTGGACTCATCAACTGGTGACACATACATAACGGCCGACATAGCCAAAGCCATTTTAAGTGCCAAACTTTTACAACCAGACTCTCTATTAGGGCCATCTCATCATAACAACATAATGGTTACTCGATATGTTGTTTCCTATTTCAGGTCAGACGGAAAAAACACAGAGGGTATAGATGTCCCTTATTCCTTTGAGGGTAGTCTTTCTACATTAGTTGAAATCGATTCCAGCGTCACTATCTCTTTTGCCATTGTCAGGGCTGTCGCCAAGGCAGAACCTCCTCTGGTTAACCTTACAGAAGGTAGAGGAGAAGGAGTTTTACAAGTAACTGCTAAAGTTGAATTCTATGGCCACGACATGACAAATCGAAACGTTAAAGCCACTGGCTATTTATCCATATATTTTAGTAACTATATTGACGAATAAGGATAAGAAAAATGAACTTGAAAATTAAGTTTTTAATAGTTTTTCCCATTGCTTTAACTTTGGTTCTTTTTTCTTCATGCAAACGACCGGCTATAGAAGAACCTTCTCCAATAGGGCCGTCGACTTTTTCAGTTATTTTGAACCTCTCTGCAAGTCCAAATGTTATTTTTGCTTGGTGGTCCTCAAGGGAAACTTCAACCATAACGGCCACTCTTAAAAAGTTTGATGGAACTCCCCTCCACGGTAAAACTATTTATTTTGAAATTCGAAAAGAATCCGGAATCAAAGTTAACCTTGGATCTTTTGGCAATAACACATTTGTAAAAAGAATGGACACAGACCAAAATGGAGAAGCAACCGTCAAGTATTACGGGCCTACTGCTAAAGAAATATATAGCAATAGATCAATCTATATCTATGCCATTGTAGCGGGAGATGGAAAAGAATACATCATAGAAAAGGTTCCCATCTATATAATCAGGAAATAACTGGAATTTCTCTTGAACTCTATGCAGATCCAAGAAGTTATAATCCAGCTTACAATAGGTGGCTAGCAAGATATTAATATACTTGAACTGATTTTTTAACTTTAATCTCTTTAAGAGATTTTTGCAGAACTTTTTCCAAAATTTTCCTTTTTTTGGCTTTTAAAAC
>DAOUSP010000148.1 GCA_030627155.1 Candidatus Aminicenantota bacterium | reverse complement strand
TGCTTTAGTCTCTTTGAGTATTCCAGCAACATCGGATGTAGCACCAGGAGCTTTTTGAATGATTTGAGAAAGATACTTTCCAAGGCCGTCGTGGGTCATCCCTCTTTCTACCTTAACATTTAAAAATGGGATATCTGCAAATTTTGTTGTGTTATTCGGTGGAGTAAAGAGGGCTTCGCTTAGATCCTTGCCGACTTTGTTTTTATCGATGTCAAAAGCAGCCACAAATTCAATATCACGGATATGATACCCGCCGAGGTTTACATGCATTACTCCTGGAATAGAATCTGTTTCTTTTGCGTCTTTATAATATTGTACGCCTTGAACTAAAGAACTTGCACAGTTGCCTGCTCCAATTATAGCAACTCTAATCTTATCCATTTCAAGAAACCTCCTTTTTGAATTTAAGTTGTTTTTCAACTTTTCTTACATAGAAAATTCTTTGAAAAGCAGTTATATTTGAAACAATCGCGATAATTCCTAAAACCCCGATTATAAAAGGGTCAAAAATATTAAAAAGTGCTCCCACAAAAGCTCCGGTGAAAAGAAGGACCATTCTTTCTGCCCGTTGCATGATGCCTATTTTGCACTCAATACCCAACCCTTCAGCTCTTGCACGAGTGTAACTAACCATGGTTGAACCGATGATCGTAAAGAAGATAATCCAGATGGCCCAATGTTTGTGAAAATGGATTGCAAGCCCCAGGTAAATGAAAAACTCTGAATACCGATCTAAAGAGGAATCAAAAATAGCTCCAAATAAACTTTGATTATGTGCTTTTGCAGCAACCTTTCCGTCGAGTATATCGAATAAGCCGCAGAAAACAATCATTATACTTGCCCAGAATGGATGGTTGATGGCAAATAGGATTCCTGCCACCAATCCAAACACAAGCGCCAAAAAAGTTAACATGTTTGGGGTAAAGTGAAGGCCAGCAAGAAAGGCTCCTGCAGGATTTAAAGCATTTAGAACAGAATAACGAATTTTATTCGGGAGTATCCTCATGTTTTCAGTGGATTTGCTGCTCATTTTGTTCTTTTTGAATGATTTTTCAAATTGAAAAACAAATTTAATTTATTACTAAATAAACTTCAAGTCAAGTATGCTTCCTCAAGTCAACATGAAATTTACTAACAAAATTGCTAAAAAACCTTTTTTATTGACTTTTCAAGAAGTAAAAAATACTATTAAAGCAGAAATGAGAAGGAGGAGACAGGCGTATTTCTCCCCAGTAATTTTGATTTTTCATCCGGGGTAAGGAGCTTTAATGAACAAAATAATTAAGATTTTATTAATATTTCTTATTTTTGATGCAATAGTGATTGGAGGGTATTTTGGATATAAATCTCTTTTTAAAGGGAGTCTCAAATCAACTGATTCAGATTATGAATGGGAAATAATTGACGAAAATTATACTCCAAAAAATTTTGTAGAGGAATTCATCAAGTTAGACTCAGCGCAAAAAGGCCTTTTTCCTGTCTCGATGAAAAATTATGGAAAAGATAAGTCAGTACTTCGTAAGTTCAGAGGGAAAAATTTTGCAAGCCCCAATGAAGCCCAGTTGAAAATGATGTATAAAGGATTAGAAGACTGGATGCTTATAGATTTGAAATACAAAACAGAAAAAGAAAGGGAAGTTCTAAGAACAATTCTATATGTACAGATTAATGGGACATGGAAGGTTGGAGATACCGGGATTCTTGCAAAATAGAAAAGACGATTATTTGCAATAAAGGAGGGTAAGAATGGAAATTAAAATAACAAGCCCTGCTTTTGAGGAAGGAGGCATGATACCTGAGGTGTATACGTGTGATGGCATAGACATTTCACCACCCCTTAAATGGAGTTCAGTGCCTCAAGGAACAAAGACGCTTGCACTCATTTGTGATGATCCAGATGCGCCAGTAGGCACTTGGGTCCACTGGGTCATTTACAATATTCCTGGAGATATCTGTGAACTTCCAGAAAATATCCCACCTGAACAAGAAATTAAAAAAGGGGGTATCCAGGGTATGAATGATTCCCGAAAAATCGGATACGGCGGGCCATGTCCTCCTGGAGGTACTCACCGATACTTTTTTAAAATCTATGCGTTGGATACAGAAGTAGACCTTCAGCCAGGAGCGACAAAATCCCAGTTGTTAAATGCCATGGAAGGGCACATCCTTGCAAAAGGGCAGTTGATGGGAACATACAGCAGATAAAAGGTAAATCCTCGAAGACTGCTTCAGCCATTCCTGAATATTTTCTTTTGATAAGAATCTCAAGATAGGCAATTTTTTCCCTATTTATTTGATGGAGCAGTTACTAAACACAGCTTTCCCTAGTTTTTTTCCATTAAAATTAACAATAAAAAATATATGTTGCTATCCAAAAAAAAGGAATGAAAAGAAAAATGGTTGTAAGTTGTATGTCAAATAATCTAATATTGAACCTATGAAAAAAATCGGTATTTTAACAAGAGATTGTGCAGGAGTGAATGCTGCTATTCGGTCTGTTGTGCGAACAGCTGATTTTTTCGGAATAGAGGTAATTGGTTTTCTTCGTGGCTATGAAGGTTTGATTTCTGGGGACTTTGTCCAGTTATCCCGTCGTTCAGTCTCAGGAATTATTAATTTGGGTGGAACAATTCTTAAAACTTCCCGTTCTAAAAATTTCTTTACAGAAAGTGGGCAGAAACATGCAGTCCAAAATATTAAAAAGAACCGGCTGGATGGTTTTATTGTAATTGGTGGCAATGGCTCTCTATCAGGAGCTCACATTCTTGCAAAGAAATACAATATCCCTACGATCGGCATTCCTGCGACTATAGATAATGATGTTAATGGCGTTGATTTGAGCTTGGGTGCAGACACGGCTGTCAACGTAGCTATGGATGCCATTGATAAAATCAGGGATACAGCCATGAGCCTGGAAAGGATTTTTGTGATTGAAGTAATGGGCCGTGATTGCGGATATATCGCTATGCAGGTAGCATTAGCAGGAGGATGTGAAGAAGCATTAGTCCCTGAAAAAGATTTTGACATTGATGACATGTGTGCTCAAATTATTGAAGGAAATGTAAAGGGAAAGGTAAGCTGGATAATTGTTGTAGCCGAAGGAAAGGCAAAGGCAAGTGCAATAGCCAGTGCAATCACAGAAAAGACAGGACTTGAGACGCGTGTAGCTGTTTTGGGCCATATCCAAAGGGGTGGCAACCCAACGGCATTAGACCGTGTGATGGCAGCGAGATTGGGAAGCTATGCTGTGAATCTATTGTATGAGGGAAAATCAAATCTGTGTGTTGCATTGAAAGACGGTAACCTCACGAGCATCCCTTTAGAGATTGCTATTCAGCCGAAACGCATTGATGTAGAGTCTGACTACGCATTGATTAAATTGCTCACATGATGAAAAGTGTAACAAATATTTTATTTCATGCTTATTTTCGTTATAATGATGTGTAATATATCAGGACAGCTTTCCCAGAGTTGTTCGCTTTTTAACAAATTAGATTGTTTTTTTCATCTTAGAAAAGCGAATAAATCTCTATAATGATTTTAGTTTTGGCGGAGGGCATTATATGGCTGAATACCGTATTCATAAGCACCCAATTTTGACTTTTGAACCTTCTGAGGAGATAGAAATCAGGTGGAAAGGGCGCCCATTAAAAGCGAAAAAAGGGGAGATGATTTCTTCTGCTCTTTTTGCAAATGGAATCAGAATATTTGGGCATCATCCCAAGGATGGAGCACCTCAGGGAATGTTTTGTGCCAATGGCCAATGTGCACAGTGCCTTGTCATTGCCAACGGCAAACCAGAGAAAGCTTGTATGGCTCAAGTTGCCCCAGGAATGAATATAGAACCGTTGGATAATTTACCAAATCTTCCGCAGGAAAAAGGCGCAATCCAAACTCATCAAATAAGAACCATAGAAGTTCCTGTGCTTATCATCGGAGGCGGTCCTGCTGGAATGTCTGCTGCCATTCAGTTGTGTGAATATGATGTCAAGACGCTCCTTGTAGATGACAAGCATCGTTTAGGGGGAAAACTTGTGCTCCAGACACACCGTTTCTTTGGCTCTGTCGATGCAGTCTATGCAGGGACACGTGGGATTGATATTGCAACAAAGTTAGAGGAGAAAATTCGACAAAATGATTGTGTGGATATCTGGCTCAACAGCACGGCCCTGGCAGTTTTTAGTGACCATAAAGT
>DAOUSP010000200.1 GCA_030627155.1 Candidatus Aminicenantota bacterium | reverse complement strand
GCCGGTTCCCCCTCCATCCTTGCCAAGACCCTCCCACCATCCACAATGGGCTTCAGATGGAGAGGGAACCGTCGCCGCACTTCTCAATTAGGTCAGATGTTTCCCTCATCACGGAAATAGAGATGCTTACGATAAAATAAGTCTTTTGACTTTTATGGAACAATCATTTATTTATTAGAACAAATCATGAAGACTTCGGGATTAGACAAAATCATTGAAAATGGCATTAAAGTCCTTTTAGAAATTTTTCCTGATGAAAAGTACCTTTATTTCCCCCTGCTTTACAGCGCAATTATTTGGGCAATAAAAAGGCCGAAAGAATGGAAAAAACAGGTGTTTTCCTGGCAGGTCTGGGCAAATCCGGATCGCCTACAGACCAAACCCGATGCTTTTATTCTTGAATTTTTCAAGAATGATTCATCACTTGCCAGGGAGTATGAACAGGAAATCAAAGGAAACGACTTAAAAACATTGCGCGAGGCATTCCTTCAGCTCTACCCTCTTGTAGGACTTGAAGATCCGTTTCTTTCAGGTCTTTTTTTTGAAGAGCTTGAGAGCAAGGATTTCAGGAG
This sequence comes from Candidatus Aminicenantota bacterium, assembly GCA_030627155.1. Classification (GTDB taxonomy): domain Bacteria; phylum Acidobacteriota; class Aminicenantia; order Aminicenantales; family Aminicenantaceae; genus Kmv29. The sequence goes on along the minus strand of DAOUSP010000200.1, from coordinate 2,510 downwards.
GATTGTGAAAACTTTTAACGAGAGAGTCCGCAAGGCAAAAAAAGATGTTTCAGTTCCTGAGAACCAGACATATTTTATTGAATCTCTAAAAACCCTCGACGATGAAGTGCTCTCATTGAGCACACAGATGATTTCGCAGTCAAAAGTCCGAAAGGCAATTGCAAGGATTTTAAAAAAACAAATAGAAGGGACAAATGAATAGCCCTGTTTTAAATCATCTTAAGAAAATTAAATTGGAAAAAGGGCTGAGGTCTTGCATTGGTATTTGCTTGAGCTTGTGTTTATTGATTTCTTCTTCCTGTGTTTCTCATCTGAAAGAGGCAAAATTCTATTATGACCAAGGAGAAGGACATCTGCGCCTGTATCAAACAGAGGAGGCCATGGCTTCCTTTAAAAAGGCAGTGGAGGAAGCAGAGATTAAGCTTAAAAACCATGCTTCTGCTCAATTATATATGGTAAAAGGATTATCAGAAATAAGGTTGGAATTGTGGGAAGAGGCAGAGAGAAGCTTTTTAAAGGCATTTTCTCTTGGGTATGAAAAAGGAGAGGAGTGGGCTAAAGAGCTTTCTTTGTTTGGCTTAGCTTCCACAATGGAAGAGTTTGGTCTTGAGGATTCTGCTCTCAGGGTCTATGCAGGGATTCTTAGCCGGTCGAATTTGACTCCAATGACTGTTCTTGCAGCTCAGAAATACATGGATATATCTCTAAAAAAAGCGCTTCAGATGTCCGAGCCCGAAAGCAAGAAAGAACTAATGAAACTAATTGGAAAAGCAGAAAAACTCACGGAAAAAGATTTAAGCTGTGGGTATTTTCACTATGTTCAGTCCCAGATTTATAGCCATTTGGGAAGATATAGAAAAAGCTTTGAGGAAGCGGTTATGGCTAAGGAGTTAGGATTGCCGTCTGAGGAAATTGCCAGGGATAATGACCTTCAAATCATATTTTGCTATAAGGAGCTTAAAAGCATATGTTCTCCAGGCGAATGGGATAGTTTTCAAGAAATATATTCAAGATGGGTGAAAAAGTGGCACTGGAAAGATTCGGTGACTCCGGATTGGAAAATGAGGTAAAACATGTGGCCTGCAATTCAATGGGAAAATAACAAGGTAATTTTAATCGACCAGAGGAAACTGCCAGCACAGGAAATATATGTGGAGTGCACAGATTATCACCATGTGGCTGAAGCCATAGAACATATGATTATCCGTGGGGCTCCTGCAATTGGAGTGGCAGCGGCTTATGGAGTTGCTTTGGGAATCATGAACATCGACGAGAAAGCCGATATGGATGAGGCCTTTGAGAAAATAATAAGCCGCCTTGCCGAAACCCGTCCCACAGCGAGAAATCTTTTTTGGGCACTCGAAAGAATGAAAAAAACCTACGAAAACAGCCGCGATCTCGATTTACTTCGACTGAAGCAGAGAATTTTAAAGGAAGCACAGCTTATTGAATATGAAGATATACAGACAAATAAAAAAATAGGCGCATGGGGAAAGTCGCTGATTAAGGATGGCCAATCTATTCTGACGCACTGCAACGCAGGAGCATTGGCTACAGCGGGGTATGGAACTGCCTTGGGAATCATCCGTGCAGCATTTGAAGAAGGGAAAAATATTCAGGTGTATGCCGATGAAACGAGGCCATTTCTTCAAGGTGCCCGCTTGACTTGCTGGGAACTTGCAAAGGAGAATATTCCTGTGATTTTGATAACAGATAACATGGCAGGATATTTCATGCAGAAAAAAATGATCTCACTTGTAATAACTGGAGCAGACAGAATCGCCAGGAATGGAGATACAGCCAATAAAATTGGAACTTATTCTGTTGCTGTTTTAGCAAAAGAAAACCAGATTCCTTTCTATGTGGCAGCTCCCTCTAATACTATAGATTTTAACCTTGCTGATGGTGACAAGATACCTATTGAAGAAAGGAACCCAAGGGAAGTAAGGGAAATAGGGGGCAAATGTTTGACTCTTCCAGATATTGAAGTCCGGAATCCGGCTTTTGATGTAACCCCTGCACGATACATTTCTGCCATCATTACAGAGGATGGAATAGCCCGACCGCCTTTTGAGGGAAGTTTGGCCAATTGCAAGAGAGAAGATTGACCAAATGTATATTTTGGGAATCGAAACATCTTGTGATGAAACATCTGCTTCTGTTTTAAAGGATGATTTTAGCGTCCTCAGCAATGTGATTTTATCTCAAGATGAGATTCATGCCCTTTATGGCGGGGTTGTTCCTGAACTTGCATCCAGGCAGCATATAAACTCTATTACATATGTTGTGGATGAGAGTCTTAGACAGGCAAAGGTTACTCTTGAAAAGATAGATGTCTTTGCTGTTACTCAAGGGCCTGGGTTGATTGGCTCCCTCCTTGTGGGGCTTTCTTTTGCGAAAGCACTTTCTTTTTATTTTGAAAAACCTTTGATTCCTGTTGACCATCTTCAGGCACATATTGAATCGGCTTTCATAGAAAACAAAGATATTAACTTTCCTCTTCTGGCTCT
>DAOUSP010000114.1 GCA_030627155.1 Candidatus Aminicenantota bacterium | reverse complement strand
CTTATAAAAAGCTTAAGAACCCTTTAAAAGAATTTGTCCTTGCAGACTCACTCCAGAGAAAAGACACCACAGGGATGCTGGGATACATCAAGAGTCATGTGCTCAAAGGTGTCTCCAGTATCAGAGAAAGGGTTAAGGACTTCGACCTTTACTATCCCCTCACACACACCGTCCAGGACGAGATAGATCGGTTAGAACCAACCGTTAGAAGGCTTCTTAAAGGAACGCTCCTCACAAGAGATTTAACGACGGTGGGAGTAGAGCTTTTCGAAAAAACCCCATTCGACCATGATAAATTCGGGTGGCTCCTTTCGCAACAACATAAAATATTAAGGGATTACATCCAGACATCCACGCAAAAAATTGAATCTATGATCGAAGTCTCTCTTAAAGCTGGCGCATTAGGAGCAAAAATCAATGGGTCTGGAGGAGGTGGATGTATGTTCGCCTATGCTCCAGGGAAGGCCGAAGAAGTGGCTGATGCATTAGAAAAATTGGGAACAAAACCATTGATTATCTGCGTTGACGATGGAACAAGAAAGAATTCCGATTGAAAAATTCACGGAGGATTTAAATGATAAATGCAACTCAGATAAGAAAGGGCATGGTAATCAAAGTTGATGGAGAGCTTTTCAAAGTTCTCGAAGCCACACACGTGACTCCAGGCAAAGGCCAGGCGTTGATGCAAACAAAGCTTCGCAAATTGAAGGACCAGACTGTGCATGATTACAGATTTCGCTCAAAAGATAAGGTCGAACAGGCCTATCTGGAAACAATTGAGATGGAATACCTGTATCAGGAGGGAAATGAATACGTGTTTATGGACATCGATACCTATGAACAGATAAAACTCTCGCCTGAGATACTTGGAAGCAGTATAAACTATCTTGTTCCGAATGTTGTCTTCTATATAGAACTGTACGAGAAAAAACCTATTGGAGTAAATCCTCCAATAACAATTGATTTAAAGGTTATAAAAACAGAACCTTTTCTAAAAGGAGCAACCCAATCCGCAAGCAGCAAGCCAGCAACACTCGAAACAAACATCACTATAAATGTCCCGCAATTTATTAAAGAGGGAGATATCGTTCGTATTGATACAAGAGAAGATAAATATCTCGAGCGTGTTCAGACAAAATAGATGATATTGCTTTTCATGAGAGATAATCTAAAGCTATTTAAAAACTGGATTAAAATGTCTGCCTGAAAACCCCGATGTTATCATGAGTATCTATTACTTTTACTGTAATAAGGCGGTCATATTTAGCAGACAGAGTCAATGTTACTTTAAAACTCTCTTTCTTTGAGTCACATATGCCATCCTCTGGATGAATAGATCTCCATTCATCTGGCCTAATCAGGAACTTAACTTCCTTGATGTCAGAAAAAGAATCTTCGGCAACAAAAGATAAATTCAATTTAGAACCATTCCTTGTTGCTTGAAAGTCTTTAATAACAGGAAGAGAATTATCTATTACAAGTGGACGGCTTATTTTCTCTTCCCTCAATTCCATATTGGCTGGGTTAGAAGGGCTATCAGATGCTTGTATCTTCACAAAGTAAAGTCCATCAGGAAATGTTAAAGTGTCGAGTACAAATATTTTCTCTGTCCATTTATCCTGAATTATTCTCCATTGTTTTTCTTTTTCTTGCTTTATAAAGATGGAATAAACAAGCTTGTCTTCGTTTTCATCAGATGCTTCCCATAAGATCGTCTGAAAGCCCTTTTTCTGAATCTTTTTGGCTAAAAGTAGTGGCTGGGTCTTATTTGCACTTTTAGCCTGCATGGAAACACTTGGTTCCAGCCCCCAAATGACTTCTTCCTGGTCAGGCGGCTTCAAATAAACTTCATTTGCAGGAAGTAATTTTAATTGTGTAATTATAGGGGCAACATTTGTCTGGAGATAAAACAGGGAAACCTTCTGGACAACTGGCGAAACTCTGCCAGATTGACTTTTCAATATTGCCTTAAACTGAATATATCTTGCTTTTGGATTCAAAATATGCTCCCCAGTTTTCTTCTTGTATGGGGGGGACCAATTACTCCATGTCTGATTTGGCTCAATAGAATTTCCGCTTCGTGTGAGAAATTGAATTGATGTTCCTGAAGGCATTTCCGAATCCCATTTAATCTCTCCCCAAGAAGAAGCCACCTTTGCATCAAAAACTTGACTGATGTATTCGCCGCTGAATCTTTGGTCAGCGGAAATAATGCTCAATTGAGAAGGGTTGTTGGAAAGAGCATAAACCTTTTCATTATCAGCAACAAGAAGATAAATCTGTTCTGAATCTTTCTGGAGCATAAGTGATATTTTGCTTTCCTGGTTTACAGAAAATATCCTGCCTTTGTCTCCTGTGCCAAATAAAAGGCTCTTATTTGCTTCATTCCAGAGCAGTGTGTAAATCAAATCTTCATCAGAAGACCAGAATTTTTCTGCGATTCCTTCCGGATTAATCTTATAAAGTGCGCTGGGCTGTTTCATACCTAATGTTACTTCGGCTTTAGATATACCTAAAGCAGGAGTAACATCTACTGTTATTTCTGTAGTCGACTTTGCTATAATGGGGGCTTTTTCTTTTTTTGGCTTCATTGGCGTCCCGCTTGCTGCAGCATAAATGTTTCCTTCGCGGTCCAAGACAATGCTTTTTATTTCCTCATAAGGGGACTCAAAAATGACCGAAGGTTTTCCCTTTTGAGGGATCCGGTAAATCAAGCCATTGCCACCACTTGCAGCTATCAGATCTCCGTTTCTACTTTTTTTCAAACACAGGATATGATTTTCCTGGGCCTTTAGAATTAAGGTTCCTTCACCTTGAGGATTAATTTGATAGATTCCTCCGTTCTCACCAACAGCAGCCAATAAATTTCCATTTTTTACAAATAATAAATCCCATATATATTTTTCATGGGGATTGAAAAAAACATCTCCTTTATCTTTGGCAGTAATTTTATAAACCTTTCCATTAGGGGATGTTCCAGCATAAAGATTCCCTTTATCATCCTGAGCAAGACAGTAAATATCCATTTCTGGGACTTTGAAATAAAGCTCTTGTTTTCCACTTTTATCTATATGGTAAATTTTTCCACCATGCCCAGTCCCAAGATAACATGAGCCATCTGAAGCGATAAGCAGAGAAAGGTAAAATTCCTCTGCCGGGCCTGCAATATCATCTTCTTTTGGAGAAAGCGAAAGTGGCCCGTCATAAGATACTGATATTCCTTTAAATTGGCCCTTTAAAAAATCGTCTAATTTTCGCAGTTCCCATTTCTGCGGAACCACTCCATAAAGAGCATGAACAAAGAAGAGCGCTACAGCCAACACAGAAACCAAAGCCTTTCTCATTCCCTTTCTCCTATATTTTTATTTTATTTTTATTGGAATCAAAGCTGCTCCTTTAAATACATAGGGAACAGGAAGTTGATATTCTCTAAGCGTCGATTTATTCAACTCTGTTGGGACAGAAGTAGCTACCCGAGTGGAAGAAAACATGGATTTCATCGTTGGAGGCAAATTGGGCATCTCTTCACCTTTCAAGAAAAGCCCAGGTTTTGCTGCTATGATTCTAAAATAAATGCGATTATTTTTCCTTAGATTACTTAGCATCCTGATAAGCTGGTTTAAACTTCTCGGAACAAAGGCCTGTTTCTTATACTGCCCAAACTCTACCTGCTGCATTGAGGCTGCATCCGCAACGATTAAATAGAATTCAGATCCAGAAGGAAGCAAGGGAGCCGCGATGCTTACTTCTTGAAGGACACTGTCCCCTCTGAAATTTCGTGTATAGACTTTTATTTTAATATGCTCACCAGGCGCAACATCGTACTTGTCCAGCCATACTTTTTCCAGATAAGAGAACTTTACTTCCTCAGAAGCACGTATGTTTAAATCAATCCGATGAATGGACAAATCTTGAAACTCGTTGTTTGTCAAGAAATAGACAACTGCAGTAAGTAAGCTGGAAAGATTTGTAATAGACGTATCAAAATTTCCAGAAAAGAGATCTTCAAGATTGATACTCTTTCCATTTTCAAGATAAATCTTTCCATTTAGTTCAAGAGAAAGGTCTCCAACTGATCTCTCTTCAATAGAAAGCACATTGGAAAGGGCAATATTTACAAAAAATGGTGTGAGAATCTTGTCGTCAACTACCCTAACTTTAAAATCCTTTATTTCTCCTTTAGCATTTAGCATCTTAATGTTGACCGGAATAAACAACGGCATTTTTCCCAATTCACCAAATACTCCAGAATTTCTGTCTTGAACAAACCGTCCAACCAGTGTATCTGTCACTGCAAGCTTGAAAGATGAAGAAAGGCTTGGAACAACCCCTACTACTTTCGCCTTAGTCATGGCATAATCCACAGAACCTAGATTAAACAGAGGATGTCCAAACGCAAGAATATTATTTCCATCCACATGAGTTACTGTCCCGACAGCAGATAAATTTAAATCCCCTGTGACAAGTTGAACGCCAACAGAGTCACCTTCCCGCAATGTAAGCTCAGGAATAGATAATTTTTCAACAGATTGTCCACCAGGCCCTGATCTTATTGGGTTAAAGCCCATTTTCAAAAAGAACGATTTTGACTGCTCGAAAACTCTTGAAGAAAAGCCGCTGAAAACAAGGGGAATAGTTAAAGGAGAAAAAGCCTGGCCTTCGACAAATGTTGGCGAAGTTGTCATGAAGAAGTTTTCATTTATTTCAAAAAGTTCTTCAAGCGTCATATATTTTTTTACTGGCATTTGGGGCGAAAAAGACGTTTTCTGTGTCTTTTTCTCTGGTATTGCCAGCATTTCTTCAATGGGGGTGATGCCAGCTATGGCTTCCTTTGCAAAAGGAAAGCTATAGGCAACAGCTCCGATTAATTTCCCATCAATATATATAGGACTTCCGCTCATTCCACTCATGACTCCGGTTTTATCCAAAAGCTGGCTCTGGAGCTTTGCCAGG
>DAOUSP010000224.1 GCA_030627155.1 Candidatus Aminicenantota bacterium | reverse complement strand
TGGAGTTTATGCCACAAAAGAATCCTTTGATTGCAGACATTGGAACTGGCTGCGGAAATATTGCACTCTCGATTGCAAAGGAGCTCCCTCAAGTAAAAATAGTAGCGACAGATATTTCATCTACAGCAATTCAAATAAGTCGAATGAATGCGTCTCTTCAAAGAGTCTCTAATGTCACATTCATTCAAGGGAATATGTATGAGCCGCTTATCAAGAAGAAATTCCATATGATTCTTTCGAATCCCCCTTATGTATCCTTGGGAGAATGGAAGAAACTTCCGCAAGAGATAAGAGACCACGAGCCAAAGGAATCACTTGTGGCTGGTAGAACTGGATTAAAGTTTATTAAAAAACTGATACAGGATGCCCCGGAGTTCTTAGAGCCGAGAGGATACCTAATATTTGAAATCGGGTACAACCAGAAAGAACGTGTGCGTGCGATGTTTGGCAATGGGTGGAAGGAAGTTCATTGTTTCGAGGATATAAACAGTATTCCCCGGGTGTATGCAGCAAAGATAATCAAGGAAAAGAGGGGTAAATAGCGGTTAGGCCGTATCATCTTTAAAGATGAAGAAATAGAGATTAAAGGCTCCCCCCTAATTTCACCTTTAAGGGCTATTGCTTTAATTATGCATCCTTGACATATTGATATTTGCTTCTTAAATTGTTATATAGTTAATTATAATTATATAAAACAGAAATAAGCAAAAAATTTGTTCCTTGAAAGGAAATAAATGTCATTATTAAAAAAATGGGGGGGACATAAAATGGGGAAAAATGATGAATACCTTGAAGAGTCGGCCTCCATTGTTGAAAAGATAGAAAACCAGCTCGAAGAAATCCTCATAAAGAAGAAAGCAACTATAGAAAAAGAGCTGGAAGAAAGAATAAATAGAGAAAAGGAAGAGGCAGAAAAAAAGATCCATGAGATAGAAAGCGAACTAACTGAAGAGAAAGAGGCTTTGGATAAATACAAATACATTTTAAAGGATTTTGAAAACCAAAAAACAGATATAAAAGGGCAAATTAAAGAACATCTTGATAGAGCCACAGAATTTCAGACAAAAATCGAAAGCATGACCGGCCAGACGCTGAAAGAGCTTAAAATAGTAGATGAACTTAACCAGAAACTTGAAGAATTAAACCACTTTGTCTTTGAAAAAGTTGCCTTTCTGAAAAAATCATTAGAAGAAAAGTATGGCATTGTGACAGAAGTCCCAGAATCAAATGGGCATGAAGACATGGGAGTAGATTTAAGAAGAGAAATGGTGAAGTTAAAAAAGATTAAAGAACTTTTAGAAATGCCAGAATCCATCGAAGAAGCTCCAGGTATAGAAACAACTCCAGCTATAGAAACCCAAGAGGAAGAATCAGTACAAGAAGAATCAGTACAAGAAGAAGAATTAGAATATGAAGAAATAAAAGAAGAGGCCAAAGAGGTCGAAGAAATAGAGGAAAAGGAAGAAGTTTCTCCAGAAAGGGAAGAACTTAAAACAGAAGCCAGTGAATTCATTTCTTCAGAAGAACCGGCACTTGAAGAAAAGGAAGTATCCATGGAGATTGAGGAGCCCGAAGCAGAAAGAATCGAAAGGAAACAGATATCGTTTCAGGAAGTTTTTGATGAATTAGAGAAGCATCGAAAATCAAAAGACGTTGAAGGAAATGGAGAGATAAGTTATTTTGAGAAAGAAGATAAAATCATTCTTGATGGTGAATTTTTTGTTACAAAATTGGATGAGTATGTCGAGGAAGCGAGAAAGCTTTATATAAAGCTTTCTCAGACAGAATCTCCAAAAGAACAATTTTTTGTTAAACAGGAAATCCTCTATTATCAGGAATTTCTGCGAAAACTAATACTTTCGAGTGTGCGGATGTTAGAAAAAGAATCTTGCTCCTTTCCTGAGTACACAAATGATATTCTGAATGAAGATGTTCTGAAAGATATACTGGAAAGAGTCAGCATGGGAAACTGGAGTAATCAGGAGGATTATGAGTCTTTTGATATTTTTGTGCAGGAATTTAAAAACAAATATAGCGCTCGTATAACACCACCAGATAAATATTTGAGCTCTATTCTTGAAGAATTAAATATGCTTTAAACGCTGATGTGTCTGTCAGCGTTTGGGGTTTGATAGAGAAAGAGACGAGAAGTAATCTTCAAGGATTTTCCTGTCTTTAAAAGAAAAATCAGTAAATTTTAATCCCGAATAATAATATGAGGGGAAAGATCCATTACCTTTTTCCGAATAGACTACATCTCCTTTGCATTGGCATGCTCTATTTCCAAGAATAAGGATTAAATCAAAGCAATCCTGAGGAAGGAGTTTATCTTCTGTGAGGATTTTCACTCCCCCATAGCTTAAGTTGACTGTCTTTGTGACTTTCTGGGATTCTTTGTTTCTATAGATGAGGACTGTGGACATATAATATCTTTTAGATTTTCGCTTTTCTTCCACTCTGTCTGGTTTAAAAGGCCTGATGAGTTCATCTAATTCAGGAATTTCTTTTTGTTTACGGAAATAGATACAGACTTTGTTTTTGTTCGGCGGGAGCATTTTATCGCGGTCTAAGTAGAGTCCTGAAATATTCTTGCCTTTTGCTTCGGCCAATGCGATATCTGCTTCATTTGCGAGTTTTTTTAACGCCGTTTTATTGATAGAATCATCAGCATAGAACATTTTCTTAGTAAAATATGTGATTCCAAAACTCATCGTCAGATTGTTATTAGGCTGAAATTCCTGATGTTTAAAATAGTGGTCTTCTACATTCTTCCTCATCCTCTCTGTGAAACGGGAGGTTTCTTCAATGCTTTT
>DAOUSP010000238.1 GCA_030627155.1 Candidatus Aminicenantota bacterium | reverse complement strand
TAAGGAAAAAATAAACCTCGAACGTGAAGCTGAGTTCTTGCTAATTGCAACTCTTCTTATCTATATAAAGTCTCAAATGCTACTTCCTCGAGAGAAAGGATTGGAAGACGATGAGGACCCTCGCCAAGTACTTATCAATAGACTTCTTGACCATCAGAAAATAAAAGCTGCATGTCATATACTGCGCGAAAAAGAAAAGCATCAATTAAAAATCTGGCAAAGGACATTCTATCCTCCTCAGTTAAAAACAGATGAAATTGAATTAACTGAAATTTCCCTGTTAAATCTCACAGAGGCCTTCTTCTCTTTAATGAAGAAAAAACAAAAAGAAAATATAAAAATATTGGAAGGGAAAAAATATTCTATAAAAGACAAAATGAAGGAGATCATTAACATTCTTAATGAGAATTCTTTTTTGGATTTTTCAACATACTTTACTCAACAAGATTCAATTGAAGAGGCGCTGATTTCCTTTTTCAGTCTTTTAGAACTCATAAGAGCCAAATTAGTTATAGCAGTTCAAGAAAGCCTTTTTCACCCAATCAAGGTCTGGCTCCTGGAAGAGAAGTAACTATGACGAACCATTTAAAAGATATTATTGAATCTTTAATATTTGTATCCCTCGAGCCCCTGTCTCTTGATAAGATTAAATCTGTTCTTACAGAATTCTCTGACAAAGAAATTGAGGAGGCAATAAATAAACTCTTGGAAAGTTATTCCTCTAATCAAAGGGGAATCCAGATAATACAGGCTGCTGGCGGATTTCTTTTCGCGACAAAGCCTGACCAAAATATATGGATACAAAGACTCCTCCACGGGGAACGGAAAAACAAACTTTCTCCATCCGCTCTCGAAACCCTATCAATTATTGCCTATCACCAACCGATAACATTAGCCGAAATTTCTGCTATACGGGTAGTAGATTCCACTCATTCTCTAAGGACACTTCTCCAAAAAAGACTTGTGAAAATTGTAGGACGCAAGAAGGCTCCTGGAAGACCTCTCATTTACAGAACAACCGAACGTTTTCTGGCATATTTTGGCCTAAGCAGTCTTAAAGACCTTCCTACTCAGGAAGAGATTGAAAAAATTTTAGTAGAGGAGAAGGATATTGAATCCTAAAAAACTCTGTTTTCTTAAGAAAAGTTCCTTAACCATTGGTATTTTTCTCTTCCTTCTAATTTGGCTTTGTTTTCCATCCAGCAAACAGCCGCTCTTAGACATTCATCAACCTTACAACTATATCGGAAAAAATGGCATGGTTGTCGCAGCCCATCCTTTAGCCGCAAATGCTGGCTTAGAGGTGCTCAAAAAAGGAGGTAATGCTGTGGATGCAGCTGTGACCACAGCCTTCACCCTAAATGCTGCTGAGCCCTTTGCTTCTGGAATTGGAGGAGGTGGCTTCATGGTAATTTATATTGCCAAGGAGCGGAAAGTAACTACCGTCAATTTCAGAGAGAAAGCTCCTTCTAAGGCGTCTCCTAATATGTTCATGGAAAACGGAAAAATAAATGAAGAATGGAGGAAAACACATGGACTTTCTGTAGCTGTTCCTGGAGTCCTGGCGGGCCTGGACTACGCTCTAAAAAAATACGGAACCAAAAAACTTTCTGAAACAATGGCAAAAGCCATTGAAATCTCAGAAAAAGGATTTCAAGTTAGTAAAACGTTCAGTGCAATCAACAAAGATGAATACGAAAAATTACTTTTTAATGCTGGAGAGTCTTCATGTTATTTGAACCAGAGCTTCCCTTATGAACCTGGAGATGTTTTCCGGAACCCGGAGCTTGTCAGAACATTGAAATTAATCTCCAGCAAAGGAATATCCGTTTTTTATAAAGGAGAAATCGCACATAAAATCGTGAAAGCCGTAAAATCTAAAGGCGGCATATTAACACTCGAAGACCTTGACCAATACAAGCCAGTTGAGCAATCCCCAATAAAAGGGACATACAAAGACTACACAATTTTCACAATCGGGCCTCCTGCTTCTGGAGGATTACATGTTATTCAGCTACTCAATATTCTTGAAAATTGGCCTGTAAAAGAATGGGGGCTAAACTCGACTGCTTATATTCATCATTTTAGTGAAGCACTTCGTTTTGTCTTTGCCGACAGGTCGCATTACCTCGGGGATCCTGAATTCATCTCCATCCCCATCATAAATCTTCTTTCTAAGGAATATGCAAGACATATCGCTGGACAGATAGACCCGGCGCATCCACTCGATTTCTATCCTTACAGTGAGTTTCACGAGCAAGAAAACGCTAAAGAAAACACTACTCACCTTTGTGTCATTGACACAGAAGGAAACATAGTCTCTTTAACCCAGTCTATAAACCACTTTTTTGGTTCTGGCATTGTGCCAGAAGAAACAGGATTCCTTCTTAATAATCATATGGATGACTTTTCCCGCAATGCAGATTCGCCAAATGCCCCTGGTCCAAACCATCGTCCGGTTAGTTCCATGGGACCCCTCATCATGTTTAAAGGCGATATGCCTTTCCTGGCGCTTGGCTCACCTGGTGGAACAAGAATTTTCTCAAGTCTTGCACAGATTATAGTAAACGTCATTGATTTTGGCTTATCTT
>DAOUSP010000110.1 GCA_030627155.1 Candidatus Aminicenantota bacterium | reverse complement strand
CCTATACGTCTATCCTTTTGAATCACACGGGCCTCGATGTGTTGAAACGTACATGGATCTTTGGGCAAGGTGGTTGGAGTGGTTTGATCTTATGTCAAAAAAAGTGAGGAAGAGGTAAAGAAACAATAATAGAGCTTTTTTATTAAAAAATAGCAGAGGAGTGATGAATTCATGATAATAAATGGAAAAGATTATAAACCGTTTATTAGAGCGTTTAATGATGAAGATTATTCAAGCATGATTGTTGGTAAGAGGGGAGCATCCCCCATTCCTCATCGCAGGAACAAGGTCGCAACCCTTGATGAAGTATTGGAACTTATCAAGGATGGAGATGTCATCTCTTACCCACATTATTACAGAACTGGCGATAAAGCGCTCGAATTGATTGTAAAAAAACTTCAAGAAAAGAAAAAAAAAGGAATCATTCTTTATGCTAATGCGATTTTTGACCATACTGACCCGTGGTTGATTGATGCTTTCCGTGATGGAACATTTAAAGGCCTTTACAGCAATGTTTACAGAAAATTCGGAGCTCATGTGACGAACGGTGACCTGCTTCCGTGGGTTTCAGTAGGGTTTTCGCATGGAAACAGGGTGAGGAAACTTCAAACAGGTGAAGTTCATGTGAAGGTGGCTTTTGGCCCTGCGCCTATTGCTGACCGTTTTGGTAATGCCAGTGGGTTGATGGGCAAAGAAGAACAGCTCTGCGGGCCTTTAGGGTTGTTTGCTGCTGATGCAGAATTTGCAGATTATGTTTGTATTTTAGCAGGAACAATTGATGATAACCTTGTTTTGCCTCCATCAATTTCCATGGAGAATGTCGATTTTGTTGTTCCTGTTGAAACTCCAGGCCTTTCTTCTGGAATTGGGAGTGGAACACTGGATTTGGAGAGGGCAAGGAGTAATCCATATAATGCCGCTGTTGCAGAAAATGTTATAAAAGTGATAGATGCAGCCGAGGTTGTTAAAGATAATTTCAGTTTCCAAGTAGGAAGCGGAGCTGGCTTGATTGTATTGGATGGCATCCGGTCGGTGTTGAGAAAGTCGAAAATAACGGCAAGTTTTTCAATAGGCGGAGTGACATCCATGCATGTGGATATGCTGGAGGAAGGGACTCTCCGATATCTCCTGCATGGACAGCTTTTTGAACCCAGCACCAAAGTAGTTCAGTCACTTCTGACCAACCCAAGACATCTGGAGATAACCGCGGGATATTATGCTTCTGTTGCTAATAAAGAGTGTGCCGTGAATATGTTAGATCTTGCTGTACTCTCTGCTTTGGAAGTAGATTTGGATTTCAATGTCAACACAGTTTGTGCGAATGGAAGGATTATCGGTGGAATCGGCGGGGGCCAGGATGTAGCTGCAGGTGCAGAAATGACTATCATATTTCTCCCGCTGGCCACAGGAAAAGAAGGGAAGGGGTTCCCTCGGATTGAAGAAAAAGTCTTTACGCGAACAACTCCAGGCGAAGTGGTGGATGTCGTTGTGACAGAAGAATTTGTGTCTGTAAATCCAAAGAGCAACAGCTGCTACAAGGAAACCATTATTGAAAATGCTAATCGTTCCGGCTTAAAAGTCCTCTCCATTGATGAACTTCACGAGAAATCTGTTGCAAAGGCCAAAGAATTTGGCAAAATTCCTTCAAAGGTTACTACATCTGATGAAATTGTTCATGCTGTTGAGTGGCGTGATGGAACTTTACTTGATGTGATTAGAAAGCCAGTAGTTTAGAGATGCCATAATCTTTGATTCTGTAACATGGATAAAAAGACGTGTTGGGAATGCACTGGAAATTAGATGCAGGCAGTCTTTTAGAAAGTTTTGTTTAAAACTCTTCTGTGATATAAGATTATGTAGCGATTAAAATAAGCAAAAAGGAGCAAATCATGAAAGTTTCCAATGTAGAGGAAATGAGAGTCTTAGATAAATCGGCTATAGAAAAGTTTTCGATTTCTGATGAGCTTCTTATGGAGAACGCAGGGCTTGCGACTTGTTTTGTCATTCAAAAGGAATTAGGCATTTGGGGAAAGAGGTTCTGGGTTTTTTGCGGAACTGGTAATAATGGAGGCGATGGATTTGTGGTTGCGCGGAAAATACATTCGATAGGAGGGAAAGTTGAGGTTTTTCTCCTTGGCGAGGAGAAAGGATTTAAGGGAGCTTCAAAAACGAACTTTGAGATTGTAAAGAAATTGCCTGTTCCCATAAAAAAACTGGAATCGCTCGCTCATTTAAAGAAACACATATCTTCCTGTGATGCTATAGTGGATGCCATTTTTGGCACAGGGCTTATGAGGAATGTAGAAGGGTTATATAAAGATGTAATACAGTTTGTCAATCAAAGCGGCAAAAAGGTTTTCAGCATCGATATTCCTTCAGGGATAAACGGAAACACAGGACAACCAATGGGTATTGCTGTTGAAGCTTTTTGTACTGTGACCTTTGGGCTGCCAAAAATTGGGAACATGCTTTATCCTGGATATGCCTGTTGCGGGAAGCTGTATGTGTCCCACATTTCGTTTCCTCCTTCACTGTATGAGAAGGATTCTTTGAAAATAGAAGTAAATATTCCTTCCAGGCTTCCTAAGAGGCGGGAAGATGGGCATAAAGGAGATTTTGGTGATGTGCTTTTCATTGCTGGGGCAGCCAATTATTTTGGAGCTCCTTATTTTGCAGCAGAATCTTTTCTAAAAGCAGGCGGGGGTTATTCCCGTATGGGAGCGCCTGCATCTCTCTGTCCTGTAATTGCCCAGAAAGGCAGTGAAATAGTATTCGCTCCACAAGAAGAAACATCAGCAGGAAGTATTGCCTTGAGAAACAAGGGAAAACTTCTCGAACTCTGCGAGGAAGTGGACATGGTTGTAATTGGCCCTGGGTTGTCTTTAAACGAAGAGACTCAGGAATTAGTCAGACAATTAGCCCCGCTTATAAAAAAGCCGCTTCTTATAGATGGAGATGGTATCACTGCAGTTGCAAAAAAAATGGATGTTCTTAAAAAGAGGAAATCTTCCACGATAATAACGCCTCACCTTGGAGAGATGGCAAGAATAACACGGAAATCTATCTCTTATATCAATGAAAATAAAATTAATATTCTCCAGAAAACAGCAAAAGAATATAACGCAATCATAGTGCTTAAAGGAGCACATTCTTTGATAGGATATCCTGACGGCCGTGTATTGATAAACATGAGCGGAAATTCTGGGATGGCCACAGCAGGCTCAGGCGATGTTCTTACCGGGACAATAGCAGCCATGTTTGGCTTAGGGCTCTCCTTGGAGGATGCAGTAAAAACAGGTGTTTTTTTGCATGGATTTTCAGGAGATATTGCAGCCAAAGAAAAAGGAATGGACGGAATGACGGCTCAAGATGTGCTTGATTGCCTTCCCAAGGCAGTCTATTGTTACAGAGATAATTATGAGGAAATACTCAAGGATTTTTATCAAAGTCTCTTTGTTGTTTAGCCCCAAAAAAAGCATTTGAAAATCTTTCATTGCCGTTGGAGTATCTAAGAATCCTCTCATGTTTTTGACACAAGAGATTTCCTGTGCTATATATGTTTTTTAAAAAAATAAATTTCATATAAGGATTAAGTTAGTATATATAATACGTAGAAATCCAACAGAGAAAAAATGGGTATAAATATGCAGATAAAAGACGAAAATCTCATTTATCTGAAAGCTGTCAAAAGTTTTGAGTCTTTGAGCGATTCTATACGGATTTTTGAAGCGTTATTGAAAGATAAACATGGATTCAATCAACCAGATTTTTACAAAGCAAGAACAAGGTTGAGAGAAGGAGAGAGTTATTTTGATGAAGCATTAATAAATGCAAAAAAACTCATGGGTCCTCTCCCAGAGTATGCGGATTCTGAATATGAAGAATGGAGAAAAGAATTCCTTAAGAGGAATAATGTTTTGGTTGAGAGCATGCCTTTGGATAACATGCGCTCAGAGTTACAGGAAGACGAATTTTTAAAGAAATATTTAAAGCCAGAAGAAATAAATAAATATTTGGAAGCGAATTATCAAGCACAGCAAATCGGAAAAAGAAAACTTTCCAATATTAAAGTACGGATTATTTTAGAAAAATTAGAGGATCTTATTAAACACGCACGCGAATTAAACAGGAAAGCTCTGCAACGGCAAAGACAATATATTTAAATCCATCTATTTCTCTTGGAATATTCCAGAAAAACAGGAAAAGGCTTTGATTTATAGTAATTGACTTTAAAAAGTAATGAATTTATCGTAAGTTTATAATAATAGGAACATTGAGATGAATTTAAAGAAACTTTTAAGCAAAGATAATATTTTTTTAGACCTCAAAGCCGACACTAAAGAAGAAGTCATTGAGGAAATCATCGATCGCCTTGTCGCCACAGGTAAAATAAAAGATAGAAATGCAGCATTGAAAGCTATTTTAGAGAGGGAAAGGAAAATGTCGACAGGGATGGAAAATGGAATAGCTCTCCCACATGGAAAAAATAATTCTGTTGATAAGTTAATTACAGCGATTGCTGTAAAAAAAGAAGGTGTTGACTTTGATTCTATGGATAAAAAGCCGGCTAAGATCTTTGTTTTGACCCTTTCTCCTTTGAATCGAACAGGTCCTCATATCCAGTTTCTTGCTGAAACAAGCAAGTTGCTTAGAGATGCAAAAGCAAGAGAAAAAGTTCTTTCTGCAAAGACACCCAAAGAGGTCATTAGATTATTTAATGAGTGATGAGTATATATAAAAGGTTCGTATTAATATTTGTTATTCTGCTTCTTTTTGCCGCCTATTCATACGCTTCTATTGAGGAATCTAAACCTCAGATGGAACATCGCATGATTACTTTGATTCTTCAGCTTGCAGTTATTGTGATTACAGTAAGAATTTTTGGAGTCATTTTTAGGCGTTATCTGAAACAACCTGGAGTATTGGGAGAACTGTTTGCTGGGTTTGTCATTGGCCCCTATTCTTTAGGTTCGATAATCCTACCGATTTTGAATCAGCCCCTTTTCCCCAAATTAGGAACTGCTCTTCCTGTAACTCCAGAATTATATGGACTTGCAGTAATAGCCTCCATTGTCCTTCTATTTATGGCAGGGCTTGAAACAGATTTGCCGACTTTTCTGAGGTTTTCATTTG
>DAOUSP010000013.1 GCA_030627155.1 Candidatus Aminicenantota bacterium | reverse complement strand
TCCACAATGGGCTTCAGATGGAGAGGAACCGTCGCTGCACTCCTCAATTAGGTCAGATGTTTCCCTCATCATGGAAATAGAGACTCTTACACCGGAATGGTTCTAATGGAAAATTTCAGTCCTTTTTGATACAATTATTCAGTCATGGATACTTTCAAACCATCATTCTCTCACGCCCAAAAAGAAAAATACTATAAAAAGCTTACATTAAGAAACACACTTTTGAATTTAGTTCTATTTGCCCTTCCCTTTATTCTTTTATTTTTTATTGTAAATCATGGAATATCCTCTCTTGTTAAACAGCAGATTTATAATCGCCTTTCTGATACAGTGGATGAAAACATAAAAACAATAAATCTATTTTTAGTTGACAGAGAAATCGATTTAAAATCTTACGCAAAGCTTGATATAGAAGAAATCGAAGAAGTAACAAAGTATTCTTCTTTTTTTAACTCTCTTATCGAGGAAAAAAAATGGCATGATTTCTTCATTATTTCCAACTTAAATGGGGATATAATCTTCACAGTCAATATGGACATCCAAGCAAACATCGGCAATAGAGAATATTTTAAGGTCGCCAGGTCTGGGATGCCATATAATTCAGGGATATTCTACTCGGACATTCTGGATTCACCTGTAATGATGTTATCCCATCCGTTCCTAAATAAAGACGGCAAGGTTATCGGAGTTTTAGCGGCATCATTGAATCTCGAGAATTTCTACAATCTTTTGTTTGACCTTAGAATGGGTGAAACAAGCGAACTGTTCTTAGTAAACGATGAAGGAACGCTTCTCTCTCCAACAAAATTAGGAGGACAATTATTCACAGATAAGGGGTTCTTTAGGGATGAAGGAAATCCACACACAGGAACACAAGGAGTCAAAACACACATTGACTATAGAGGACACAAGGTTCTCTGTGCATACAAGAAATTACCTGAAACTAACTTTTATCTGGTCTCAGAAATCGATATCAAGGAAGCTCTGCTCCCCATCAGAGAAATAAATCATAATATTCTATTCATATTCACTCCTTTTTTCTTAATCATGGTTATACTCTCAAATTTATATTCCAGGCGGATAACTTCCCTTCTTCGCAAATTAACAAGAGATCTGGTGAGTGCTTTAGGTGCAACGCAGGAAAAGAAAACAGAGGTCGATGCTATCAATATAGAGTTAGAAAAAAAAATCAAAGAAAGTAGCCAACTTGCCAAGGACTTGAAGAGCTCTGAAGAGTATATCAGGAACTTAATGGACAGTATCTCATTTGGAGTCATTGGGCTTGACTGCTCAGGAAAGGTTACACATTTCAATAAAGAAATAAAAAAATTATTTAATTTAACTGAATCCGCAAGAAATCAAGATGTCTTTTCTGTGCTTCCATGGCTAAATGATAACAGTGTTAAAGAAAGCTTTAAAAACACACTCGAAACTCGTCAGCCCCAGCAGATCAATGAAAAAACTGTTATTTTTTCTGGAGAAGAAGTTTACTACAGTCTTTTCTTTTTCCCGATAGAAAAGAACCAAGGGGAACTCACCGGAGTCACACTTTTAATCGAAAACATCACAGAAAGGAAAAGACTCCGAGAACAACTTGCGGAGTATGAAAAGCTTTCAGCTTTAAGCCAATTGGCACTTGGAGCCGCTCATGAAATCAACAATCCCCTATTAGGGATTTCTTCATATTTGGAAATTCTCTTAGAACAGACAAGGAAAAAGAATGACAGAGAAGAGATTGAACTTGTCCTTGAAAATGTATATAGAATTTCAGAGACTATCCGGGGGCTTCTCAACTTTGCACGCCCCAGACCTCCTCAATTTATAAAAGTCAACATAAACCAACTAATCGAAGAAACGCTGTCTTTCCTCAGCCACCAGCCGATCTTCAGGAAAATTAATATCACAAAGACCCTCCCTTCATCTCTACCACAAATCACTGCAGACTCAAACCAGTTAAGGCAGGTCCTCATTAACATTATCATCAATGCTGCGCAATCCATGTCTGATGGTGGAGAACTCAAGGTCCAGACATCTAAAGTCAAATTTAAAGATTGGATTCGCATTGACATTCAAGATACAGGAAAAGGTATTTCTCCAGAAGAACAAAATAAAATATTTAATCCTTTTTTCACGACAAAAAAGAGTCAAGGAACTGGATTGGGTTTAAGTATTAGTTTAAGCTATATCAAAAACCATAATGGTGAAATCACTGTTCAAAGCGAAGTAGGCAAAGGCACAACATTTTCTATTTTTCTTCCAATAAGACAAAAAGGGAAAACCTTTCTACTCGATAAGGAGATGATTTCATGAGCACTTATTCGATTCTCATTGTAGATGACGAAATTCTGACATTAAATAATTTAAAAAAGGCCCTGGAAAAAGAAGGGTATGAAATCTATCTGGCTGATTCAGGGGAAAAAGCCATTGAGATAACAGAAACTTCCAAACCACATTTGATTCTATTGGACTTGATGCTTCCAGGGATATCTGGAATAGAGGTATTGAAACGAGTGAAAGATAGAGATAGTGAAACTGTTGTGATCATGATGACAGCGTATGAAATTTTAGAAAAAGCTGTAGAAGCCATGAAATTAGGGGCTTATGATTACATTCTTAAGCCCTTTAAACTCAATGAACTCAAAAATATTATTAAAAGAGCTTTTGAAACTTTATCGCTAAGAATACGAATACAAGAACACCTTCAGTCAGAGAAAGGAAGATATTATTTCGGGAAAATAGCATGCCAAAGCAAAAAAATGAAAGAAGTTCTTGAAATGGCCCAGAGAGTAGCTCTTTCCGAAAGGACAACCGTGCTTCTCCAGGGCGAAAGCGGCACGGGAAAAGAGCTTCTCGCCAAGGCAATTCATTATCACAGTCCGCGTGCAGAAAAACCCATTGTCGATATCAACTGCGCTGCTATTCCTGACAACCTTTTAGAGAGCGAACTATTTGGCTATGAACCTGGAGCTTTCACAGATGCAAGAAAAAGGAAAATCGGGTTGCTTGAAAAAGGAGATGAAGGCACGGTCTTTTTCGACGAAATCGCTGAGATGTCCATGAACCTTCAAGCAAAATTATTACGCGTTCTTGAGGAAGGCACTTTTACCCGGCTTGGAGGGAACAAGCAGATAAAAGTCGATATACGTGTGATTGCAGCCACAAACAAAGATTTATCTAAGGCCACTGAGGAAGGAAAATTCCGGGCCGACCTGTTCTACCGGCTCAATGTTGTCCCTATATATATCCCACGACTTAGAGATAGAAAAGAGGATATTCTTCCATTAGCGTTTCACTTTATCAACGAATTCAATCACGAACTCAAGCGTTCCTATAAAGGTATCTCCCCCGAAGCTGCTAAAGCTTTGACCAATTATTCCTGGCCTGGCAATGTCAGAGAAGTTAAAAACATTATAGAAAGAATCATGTCTCTATATTCTGACGAAGAAATAATGTTTAATCATCTCCCCCTTGAGATAAGAAAGCCCCAAAAAGCATTAAAAACCGAATTAGTCAAAGACATCATTCCCAAGAATGCTTTCTTAACATTAGAACAACTTGAGAAAAAATACATCCAAAAGGTCCTCGAATATACCCATAATAACAAAACGCAAACAGCGAAAATCCTTGGAATACATCCGACATCACTATTTAGAAAATTGAAATCCAGGAATTAACTCTTTCTCTCCTGTTTTTTTCAATCTATTGCATTTTGCAGTATAGCAAAATGCTACTTTTGCATTCTGTCAATTTTTTATCTTGTTGATTATAAATAAGTTATAAGTTGGCATAGAAATTGCATTATATAAGCCCATATAGTAAGGAGGCCTTATAATGAGTATTTCAAAAACAACAACAGCACTCAAAAAAAATCAACTTGAAGAGGAAGAATCTCGCACCCCAGAAATCATTCCTTGGCCTGATCTGGACACTTTCTTAGAAAGTGAAGACAGGGCAAAAGAAAAGATTTCTCTCGAAGAAAAGTTCCTTTTTTACAAGGGGAAGAAAATTCCTATTCTTCAGTTTCAGAAGGCTGGATATGAAAAGCTTCTGAAATTATTAGTCAAAGAAATAGAGAGATAAAAATGCAAGAACCAAAAATCAGATATATTGAACCCGTTATAAAAGAAAAAAGAGAATATGATCCTTTCGTAGAATCCACTATGCAGTTTGAACGCGCTGCTGCGTATCTTGACCTTGAACCTTGGATTTATCAAAAATTAAAGTACCCTGAAAGAGAACTCATTGTCCACTTACCAATAACTTTAGATGACGGCCACGTAGAATCTTTTACTGGATTCAGAGTTCAGCATTCTACAATTAAAGGTCCGGCCAAAGGAGGCGTTCGTTACAGTCCTGATGCGTCTTTGAGCGAATGCAAGGCTCTTGCAACCTGGATGACATGGAAATGTGCAGTGGTCGATCTTCCATTCGGAGGCGGAAAAGGAGCCATCATTTGCGATCCATTGAAAATGTCTGAAGACGAACTCAAGAAACTGACTAAACAATATACCTTTGCAATTAAAGATATTATAGGGCCCTTCAAAGATGTTCCTGCTCCAGATATGTTTACAAATTCCCAGACCATGGCCTGGATAGCAGATGCTTATAGCCAAAGTGTTGGATATCTTGAACCCGCAGTAGTAACAGGAAAACCCGTATATCTATGGGGTTCTTTAGGAAGAGGAGGCGCTACAGGAACAGGGTTGTTTTATGTATTAAGAGAAACTTCCAAGTTATTGAACTTTCCTTTAGATGGGAAAAAGGTTACTATTCTTGGTTTCGGGAATGTAGGCTCGTCCATTGCAAAATTATCCCATAAAGCAGGGTGCAAAATCGTTGCTGTAACAGATATGTTTGGTGGCATCTATAACGAAGATGGGATTAATCCATTTGAATTAGAGAAACAGGTTGTCCAGACCGGCTCTATTGTCCAATTCCCAAACACAGAACCAATTGACAACGAAGCTCTTATTTCACTCCCATGTGACATCCTGATTCCATGTGCTGTCGAAGGTCAAATTCACAAAGGCAATGCAGTAAATGTCAAGGCCAAGATTGTTTTGGAGGGAGCAAATGGGCCAACAACTGTTGATGCAGATGAGATTCTAAACGATAAAGACATCCTTGTTGTCCCCGATATCTTAGCAAATGCTGGAGGAGTGACTGTTTCTTACCTCGAGTGGGTTCAAAATCTACAGAGGTTCTTTTTCACTGAGGAAGATGTTTTAGAAAAAACAGAGAAGAAAATGACCAAGGCTTTCTGGGATGTTGCCGCTGAAATGAAAAACCACAAAATACCTATGAGAGAAGCAGCCTACATTTTGGCTGTTGGAAGAGTTTCTCAGTCTTTGAGGTCTCTTGGAAGATCTTTATAAATAAGATTCATTCTTCTCTTAACTTATTAACCTAAAAAATGGGGCTATCCCTCGAGGGATAGTCCCTTATTTTTTTCAGCGATTGATTTTCTATTTGCCCTTGCGAATGTGATTGAAAGGACGAAGAGGTCTTAATTTTAGACGAGAGGTTCTTTGTGGAAATATTCCCTCACTGACTTGACTGACATCTTCTATAGTAAAAAAAGCTTTGGGATTGAACCTTTGGATGATTTCAATAACATGCGCGACTTCACGGCGTCTTATGATCATATAGATTATATTGACTTTTCCTTCGCGACCTTCTGCCTCTATATTGGTTACTCCATAATCTTTCGAGCGAAGATACTCGACTAATGCCTGTGATTCCTTGTTTGTGATAACCCGTATAAGTGACATTCCCAGGGCCAATCGTTTCTCGATGTGGATTCCAACAAAGCTGCCCACAGCAAACCCGCCAGCATAAGCTACGTAGCATACGACATTGTTTAAATTCTGCATAATCTGTTGAATGGCAGCAAGCCAGATTAGAACCTCAAAGAAACCTACCAAAGGAGCAATTATTTTCATCCCTCTTGAAACAAAGACAATCCTCATTGTCTGAAGGGAAACGTCACAAATGCGTGCTAAAAATATTAGAAGGGGGAGAATGATAAATTTAAACATTTTCTACTGTATTAACCTTAATATATTTAATTTGTGTATGGTCGATAAAATATAAACCTATTTAATATTTTTGTAAAGATGTTATTCTCGTTCAATGCCTAAGTGATACATTGTCTCCTTAACATTTAATAATTATAGTTGAAAATACAAGCGTTGAGATAGATAGCAAAAGGTACATTCATTGATATTAACTTCTTTGCCTGTGAGACTATTAATCTGGCTTCTTACGGGAAAATCTATGAGGTATCCATAAAGCTACTAAATCTGCAAGGGATTCCTCTTCTAAAGTGTCACTAATGTTTCTGAACAAGCACAGGAGGTTTTAGGAAAAGCAGAGGATTAAGATGGTGGAGCTGATGGGATTTGAACCCACGACCTCTTGACTGCCAGTCAAGCACTCTCCCAACTGAGCTACAGCCCCACTTGAAAAAGGCATTTAATATTACAAAACATTTCTCCTTCCGTCAAGCTCCTCAGTAAAAACCTCCTCTCTTTTACCCGGAAACCATCGCCAATACAAATACAATCTTCCCCAAATGAAGCTTCTAATCAGTTTTTATCAAAAATCTGCATGTTTCCTAAGAGTTTTGTTAACAATTCAACAAAAAAATGTTAGAATGTTTGTGTAAAAAGGAATTAATTATGTCTCCAATAAAAAAACAACAAAAATCTTATAAAAACATACTTTTCTGGCTTGCAGCTGGAATTATAATCATAATCCTATGGAGCCTTCTTCAATCGCCTGGAGCTGCTAAATCAGAAATTAACTTCAGTCAATTTCTTAATGAAGTGGAAAAAAACAGGGTTGAAGAAGTCACGATTTCTGGCCCAGAAATTAAGGGGAAATATACAGATGGGGCTGAATTTAAAACCATTGCACCTTCCCAGTTTGATGACCTTGTCAAGATCCTGCGGGAGCATAATGTTATCATTCAAGTAAAAGATACAACTCGAAGCCCTTGGTTCTCTTACCTGTTCACATGGTTTCCAATCATCCTTCTTGTTCTTTTTTGGGTCTTTTTTATGCGCCAAATGCAGGCAGGAGGAAATAAGGCACTTTCTTTTGGCAAGAGCCGTGCAAAGCTTTTCTCTGGCATACAGAAGAAAATCACATTTAAGGATGTTGCCGGAGTCGAGGAAGCAAAGGAAGAGCTTCAAGAAATTATCGAATTCCTAAAAAATCCACGCAAGTTTCAAAAATTAGGAGGCAGAATCCCAAAAGGAGTCCTTCTTGTGGGAGCCCCTGGAACAGGAAAAACACTTCTTGCCCGTGCTGTCGCTGGGGAAGCTGATGTTCCCTTTTTCTCTATCAGTGGATCTGATTTCGTGGAGATGTTTGTTGGCGTTGGCGCCTCCCGTGTTCGTGATTTGTTTGATCAGGGGAAAAAGCATGCGCCTTGTTTGATTTTCATAGATGAGATTGATGCTGTTGGCAGGCAAAGGGGAGCTGGATTGGGAGGTGGCCATGACGAAAGAGAGCAAACTCTTAACCAGCTCCTTGTTGAAATGGACGGTTTCGATTCAAATGAAGGAGTTATTCTGATTGCCGCCACAAACAGGCCTGATATTCTTGACAGTGCTCTCCTCAGGCCTGGACGATTCGATAGAACTGTTGTCGTAAACATGCCTGATGTCAAGGGAAGAGAAGAAATATTAAAAGTCCACGTGAAAAACATCCCATTAGACAAGGAAGTAGACCTGAAAGTACTTGCACGTTCTACTCCAGGCTTCTCTGGAGCTGACCTGGCTAATCTCGTCAATGAAGCAGCCCTTCTTGGAGCACGCCACGGCCAGGAAAAAGTCAAAATGGAGGACTTGGAGAACGCCAAGGATAAAATCCTCATGGGCGTAGAAAGGAAAAGCATGATAATCAGCGAAGAAGAAAAAAGATGCACGGCCTTTCATGAGGCAGGCCATGCTCTTGTTGCAGCATTAATCCCAGAAGCTGACCCAATCCATAAGGTGACTATCATTCCAAGAGGTCTTGCACTTGGAACAACCCAACAGCTTCCCCTTGATGACCGCTACACTTATTCTAAGGATTACCTTGAAGCCCAGCTTTCTGTCCTTTTAGCTGGACGAGTTGCAGAAGATATGTTTCTTAACAAAATAACAACAGGAGCTGCCAGCGATTTTGAAAAAGCAACTGAAATTGCAAGGAAAATGGTCTGTCAATTTGGCATGTCAGATTTAGGGCCAATCACATTTGGCGAGCGTGAGGACCTCATTTTTCTCGGAAAAGACCTGACTATGCACAAAAATTACAGCGAAAGAACATCTGAAATGATAGATGAAGAGGTAAAAAAAATCATCAATAATACCCTCAACAGATCCAAAGAAATATTGAAAAAAAATGAATATAAATTAAAAAAGATTGCAGAGTTCTTACTGGAAAAAGAAGTTTTAACTTCAGAAGAAATAGATAAAATTGTAAAAGGTCAAAAAATCACATTGGGAAAAAGCCGTTCCACCGCAAAAAAACAAGCGAAAGAAAAAACAGCCACTCTGAACCCAACAGGAATAAAGCGGATTGTCAAATCCAGTTCTGTCAGAACTGCTAAAAAAGGAAATACTACACTCAGGAAAAAATGAGAAGGGATACTGTCTTCCATATCAACAGCAAAGCCTACATTATAGGCCAGAAAACCTGGAGCAGGAGAATCCTCAATTTCACCCAAAACTTTTTTTCAGACGGAGGTCTCTATTTAGATAAGGAGAGGTCCACACAAAGCGGCCTTGAGATTGTCGCCCAAGGAGAAGATATTATTGACACCGCGGGAGAAAGTTCCTGATGTTTGCTGAGATCATTTATGCTCTTACACGATTTACCTTGGGTGATTTCTTTGATATCCTTCTGGTTACTTTCATCTTGTATTCGATTTTCCGTTTAATTAAGGACACAAGGGCCTACCAAATGGCCATTGGCCTGGGAATCATAGGTGTTCTTTTCTTTATTACCCAATGGGGCAAATTAACCGTATCCCACTGGTTTATAAGAAATTTCATCGCTTATTTAATTATTGCCATCATCGTCCTCTTTCAGGGCGAAATCCGAAGCTTCTTGACTACAATCGGTTCTCATTCATTAAAAAAGCCCTTTTCCTTGAAGACATCTAAAGAAAAATTAGAGGATCTCTATATAGCTGTCGATTATCTTGCGGCCAAAAAAATCGGGGCTTTGATTGGAATCGAAAGAGAAGTCTCCCTTAAAAGCTATATTGATAGAGGGACAAAAATTGATGCTATCCTTTCTAAAGAACTCCTTGTGAGTATTTTCTTTCCTCATTCACCACTTCATGACGGCGCTGCAATAATACAAGGGAATAAAATTGCAGCCGCAGGATGCCTTCTTCCCCTCCCTGAATCTCATAATTTAGGCAAATATTTTCTTACCAGGACCCGTCACCTTGCAGCTATTGGCCTTTCCCAGGAAACCGATGCTCCTGTCATCGTAGTATCTGAAGAAACTGGGATGATCTCTCTCGCAATAAAAGGGCACCTTGATCAAGGTCTGGACAAAGACCAGTTAAAGAATGCTCTTATTGATTATTTAAAATAAAATGATAATATTTTTAAAAAATCTATTTCTGAAAAATTGGGGTCTTAAACTTCTTTCTCTCTTACTTGCCATCATTCTCTGGTTAACTCTTTTCCCAGAAGAAAAGACTTTTTCGGAAAAAACACTAAGTGTTCCCCTGGAACTACATAATATCCCCTCCCAGGTTGAACTTGTACAAAAACCTCCCGCTACTGTAGATGTCAAAATCAGAGCTCCCAAAAGGCTCATCAGTGAAATCGGCCCGGCCAATATACGTGCTATCCTTGATTTACAAAAAGCAGATGTTCAGCAAACAGAGTATCCTCTGAAAACAAATATGATCAGTCTTCCTCAAGGAGCTGAGGTCAAAGACATTTATCCATTTCAAGTTTTCCTAAAGTTAGAAAGAACAAAAGAAGTAATGATGAAAGTAGAGCCGAAATTCATCGGAGAACTTCCAGATGGATATAAATTAGTAAAAACAGAAATTATTCCACCCGAAGTTCTCATCAAAGGGCCGGAAAGCCAAATAAAATCTTCCTATAAGGTAGCAACAACCCCGGTCGATATTTCTTCACTTTCAGAGCCTACCGAACTTGAGGCAGACCTAATACTCCCTAATCCTGAATTTTTAAGGTTTGCTTCTTCTGATACAAAAGTTACTCTGAGATTATTGATACAAAAAGAGGAATCCATAGAATCACAAGCTACGGCCCAGAAAAAAGTGACGCAAAAAAAGAAATAGTTATTTCCCTTGAATCCATACCTTTTTTTACTATAATTAACCTTAGGACAAAGGAACTACAAAAGAAAATGGGCAAACTTTTCGGGACAGATGGGATGAGAGCCGTTGCCGGACAATTTCCCCTTGAATATTCGGCTGTTTATATGTTAGGCAAAACACTGATAAAGATTCTTCATGAAAAAGGGCTTCCGCCAAAAGTTATCATAGGTCGGGACACACGAGAATCAGGAAAATGGCTTGAACAAGCCATGATTCATGGCATCCAGGACTGCCAGGGAGAGGCCATCTCTGCAGGAGTCATTCCCACATCAGCCATTTCCTATCTCACCAAAAAACATCCCTTTTCATCTGGTGTTGTGATTTCTGCCTCTCATAACCCTTATCAATATAACGGAATCAAAATATTTTCACACGATGGCCTAAAAATCCCAGACAATTGGGAAGATACACTCGAGACGGCCCTGAAATTTTCAGGGCAAATAACTCCTAAGAAAAACATTGAAATCAAATATGATTCATCATTAAGCCAAGAATATATAAAGTTTCTTAAAAGCCGGTTTTCTATGAGATTTTCCCCAAAAAAAATTAAAATTATTTGCGATTGCTCGAATGGTGCAAACTCTTTTTTTGCTCCAAGAGTACTTTCAGATTTAGGGTTTGATGTAACCCCAATATATGCCGAGCCAAATGGAAAGAACATCAATGCTGGATGCGGTTCCATGCATCCAGAGAATTTAGCTAAAGAAGTTGTAGAACACAATGCAGATATCGGCATCGCCTATGACGGAGATGCAGACAGGGCTTTCTGGGTTGATGAAAAGGGAAAGATCCTTAATGGTGACTATACACTCCTTATATTGGCACAATTCTTTCAAAAGCAAAATAAATTGAAGTCTGACTATATTGTTGCTACGACAATGAGCAACTTAGGACTTGAAAAAGCTCTTGAAAAACTCCATATTAAACTTTTCAGGACCCAAGTTGGAGACAAATATGTGCTTGAACAGATGATACGTCTTCAGGCAAACTTGGGAGGTGAACAATCAGGTCATACGATTATTCTTGACGAGTGCCCAACAGGTGATGGAATACTCACTAGTATAAAAATGTTAGAAACCATGGTCTCTATGAACGCCCCATTATCCACTCTGGCGGAAGGGCTAAAAGAATATCCTCAAGTGCTTAAAAATGTCCCCATTAGTCACAAAGAAGACCTTAAGAATTTCTCAGAAATCACAAAGACCATCACACACATAAAACAGCGTCTTGCAGACAAAGGCCGCCTGAACGTTCGTTTTTCTGGAACAGAACCCGTAGTCCGTATAATGGTCGAAGGCGAAAACCTTGAAGAAATCAATAAATTTGCAAATGAGATTGCGGATTCGATATCAAAACATTTAGGAAAACTTTAAATGATAGCAAATATAAAATTTCACCTGACTGTTTCTACTATAAGGAGGATAACATGAGGCTTTCTGTAAACATAGACCATTTTGCAACACTTAGGGAAGCCCGGCGAAGCAATGAACCAGAGCCCGTGTTAGCAGCTCTTCTTGCAGAACAAGCAGGGGCCGATGGTATAGTGTGTCATATTCGAGGAGACAGGCGTCACATAAAGGAGCGAGACCTTCGCTTATTCCGGCAAGTCATCAAGACAAAACTCAATATCGAAATGGCTGCAACAGAAGAAATGAAAAAAATCGCTTTAGAAATAAAGCCAGATGTAGTCTCATTAGTCCCAGAACGTGAGGAAGAGCTGACTACTGAAGGCGGCCTGGATGTACTGTCCAATATTACATACTTGCGAACTCATATTCAGGAGCTCCAAAATGCAGGTATTAAAATAAGCATTTTTGTTGACCCGAACTTAAAGCAAATCGATGCATGCAAAACAGTTGGTGTAGATTTGATAGAAATAAACACAGGAAAATATGCTGATTCAAAAGTTGAAGAAGAGCGGAATAAGGCCATACAGGAAATACAAACGGCAGCCCGGTACGGCAAACATCTTGGGTTGGAAGTACATGCAGGTCATGGTCTTGATTACAAAAATATTTTCTCCATTGTAGAAATCCCAGAAATTACAGAACTTAGCATTGGCTTTTCAATTGTAGCGAGGGCGGCCATTGTAGGCATAGAAATGGCTGTAAGAGAAATGACAAGTCTTATAGATTAAGACATCTCTTTGGAAAAAAATTTAGTATAATCAATGTTGTTGAATAATGGCAATTAAAATCGATTTTCAAAGATTAAAAAATGACTTAATCGAAATATCTAATATCGGCCGGGACCCAAACAATGGAATAAGCCGGCCTTCCTTTAGCAAAGCCGACCTGGAAGCAAGAGAATGGCTTAAAGACAAGATCAGAAACGCAGGTCTTATATTTCGGGAAGATGGAGCAGGTAATATATTCGGACGTATTGAAGGGAAAGGAAAGACAATTATGGCAGGTTCCCACATTGATACAGTAATCAATGGAGGAATGTTTGATGGAACGGTCGGAGTCCTCTCGGCTCTTGAGTGTCTCAGGAGAATCAAAGAAGAGGGGATACGCCCTAAAAAACCCTTGGAAGTAGTTTCCTTCACAGACGAAGAAGGAAACCTTGTTGGCGATCTCTTGGGAAGTCGGGCGTTTGTTGGCCAACTCGATAGAGAAACACTGGAGAAAGGAATCACACAGCTCGGTCTTCCTTTTTCCGAGATTTTGAAAAATACTGAATTTTCCATAGAAAGCATCCTGGAGGCCCACAAGCAGAAACCAGAAATCGAGACTTATCTTGAAATTCACATCGAACAGGGCCCTTTTCTTGAAACAGAAGGAAAAACAATCGGTATTGTCGATTGTTTCGCAGGAAAAGAGGATTGGCTATGTTCTTTCCAAGGCGAATCAAGCCATGCCGGAACAACCCCATTCGAACTCAGACA
Source organism: Candidatus Aminicenantota bacterium (assembly GCA_030627155.1). Classification (GTDB taxonomy): domain Bacteria; phylum Acidobacteriota; class Aminicenantia; order Aminicenantales; family Aminicenantaceae; genus Kmv29. The sequence goes on along the minus strand of DAOUSP010000013.1, from coordinate 2,071 downwards.
TGATGCATTCCTGGGCCTCGCAGACTTTGCATTAAAAAGCACACAATATATTGCAACACATCATTACGGAAGTATGCTAACGATTGGAAAAGTCCGCGTTCATCCAGGAAGTTTTAGCACTATTCCAGGACGTGCTGACTTCTCCCTTGACTTTAGAAGCACCTCTAAAGAAACACTCGAAGAAATAGGAAAAAACTTGAAAGACCTGGCTAAAGATACTGCCTTAACCCGGGGCTTATTATTTAGCATGAAACTAATTGATAAAACAGATCCAGTGGCTACTCCTCCTTTCCTCATCAACATCTTAAAAGAAGAATGCCAGAAGCTTGGATACACATACATAACTCTCCCTAGTAAAGCCTGTCACGATGCCCAAATTATAGCCCAAATCGCTTCTTCTGGAATAATCTTCATCCCCTGTGAAGACGGGATCAGCCATTCTCCTGAGGAAAAAATCCAGTGGGAAGACTTAGAAAAAAGCGCTAATCTTCTTCTTGACACACTTTTACGGCTTTCAGGTTCTGAAGGATAAGTCTAACTTTCGAGATCCTCGGGCGGAGGTTTAAAGCTTCGCTCCTTCTTTTTGGCCGAGTGTTTTCTTTTCTCTTCGAGCATCTTGAGTTTAGCTCTTTTTGAGCGCTTTCGTTTCTGGCGCTTTATCTTTTCAATTCGTTGTTGCTCTTCGCTTTCCTTGCCGCGAATTAGACTTTCTATTTTATTTACAAGGCGGCGCCGGGCAAGGAATCGATTGATGGCCTGAGAACGTTCTCTTTGGCATTTTACTTCAATCTGAGTAGGAATATGTTTGAGATATACACAGGTAGAGACTTTATTAACTTTCTGACCTCCTTTTCCACTTGATCGGACAAATTTTTCTACAATATCTTTCTCATAAATCCCTAAATCCTTCATTTTCTGGTGAAGTTCTTCTTCTTTTTTTGAACTCACAGCAAAATGCACGCTTTTTTCAGTCAAAAAAATATTACTCCTTTCTCATCCCTCAGATAAAGATTACAGATATAAATAGAATCCCCCACGAAAATAGCAATTAAATAAAATCAGCTTTTTTTCTTTTTCGAAGCCACAAGAAATTTTCCGCAATTTTCACACACATAAATGTCGTTGCTGCCTTCAATTAAAGAGCTCATTCTTGTTGCCACATTGATATTACATCCCTGGCAAGCACCATTTTCCACTTCAGCCACAGCAAATCCATACCTGTTCATAAGTCTGTCAAATCGGTCAAGAAGGGATCCGTCGAGCTCTTCCCTGATAAAATTTGCCTTTTTCTCAAGCTCTCTCTTTTTGTCTTTAGATGCTTTCCTCTTTCTTATTTCCAGATCCTGAAGTTTCCAAAGCAAACTTGCGCGGTTAATGATTCTATCTTCCTGAGTTGGCAGACGAAGCTCAATCACTGAGAGGATATTATACAGCTCAGATTTACTCTCGGCTTCAAATATCCTCCTTCGATACTCTGGCTTTATCAAAAATTGCGCTATTCCAGCAAAGAGATGGTTAAAGAGCCCGGGAATAAAAGGATTCCAAACAATAAGAATAATAAGACGAACTTTCTTTTTATCAATAGCATCAAAATCAATTCCCTCTCTGGAAATTCCTACAACAACCTCGATGTCTTCTCCAGTATCCACACGCGCATGAGGCAAAGCCACACCATGACCAATGGCCGTTGATTCAAGACGCTCTCTGTCAATAATCCGCGTCAAGATAAGCTTTTTGTTTTTAATGAGTTTTTGCTTTGCAAGTACATCCAATAGTTCATCTATAGCTTGAATCTTATCTTTCGCCTTGAGGTTAAATACAACCTGGGAAGGTTTTAAAAAATCAGAAAAATGTGAACTTCTTAAGATGTCTTTTTTCTCCATTTAGTTTTTTATTTTAACATAAAAAAATCATCTCAGAAAGTCTAATGATGATAATTTTTCAAATAGCACCAATTTTTAGCCTATTGATTTTTCCTATAAGTATCATCCTTATTTTTCTACTTTTATCTTTATTCAGATTTTGTGCTATCGAATCCACTAAGTCAAGAGTCCAAATAAAATTGTAAATG
>DAOUSP010000030.1 GCA_030627155.1 Candidatus Aminicenantota bacterium | reverse complement strand
GCTCTCTTTCTTTGTGTTGGCCTGATTGTTTGTGTTGTAAGCGTAATTTTTATTCTGGTGAATTCATTTCTACCAACAGTTGGGGCCTTATTAATCGTGTGGCTTCTGTGGGGACAGTTCTATGTGTTTATTAAAATATGGACAAAACTTCTGTTTTTTTCAACTGAATATCATTTTCTGAGTCTTTGCGGCCTTCGGTAAAAAGTTTGAAGTTAATAAGAATGTTTTATTATTTAATTCACAAAAAAATGCTCTAAACATTCCTTGTCTATAGTTAATACATAGATATATATAGACACATAGACTCAGCATTTGATAGACTTTTTTATTAACAGTTTTAAAATTGAAGGAGAAAGCAATGCACATTAAATTCCTGGGAGCTAATCAGCAAATAACAGGTTCATGTTATTTTCTTGAAGTAGGGGAGCTTAAACTTCTAATTGATTGTGGTCTTTATCAAGAGCGAATGTATCGTGGAAGAAACTGGGAGCATTTCCCTGTAGCTCTTGATGAAATAGATTTCCTTCTTTTGACTCACATTCATCTTGACCATTCAGGGCTTCTTCCAAAAATCGTCCGTGAAGGACTTTCCAAACAAATCTTAACCACATCCCCATCTAAAGAGCTAATTCCTATAATGCTTCTTGATTCGGCTCATATTCAGGAAGAAGATGCTGAATTCAAGAAAAAGCGGCATGCAAAAGAAGGCAGAAAAGGGCCGTTTCCAGAAACACCTCTTTATACAGTTGAAGAAGCAAGACAAGTTTTTCCTCTTTTGAAAAGCGTTCCGTATGGAAGCAGTGTTTCTCTTGCTCCTAACGTCAGCGTGTCTTTTCATGATGCAGGGCATATTCTTGGGTCAGCCATGATAGAGCTTATAATTTCTGAAAATGGAAAACAGAATAGAATAATTTTCTCTGGAGATATTGGCCAGTGGAACAAGCCGATAATCCGGAATCCTTCTGTTTTTGAACAGGCAGATTATGTTGTCATGGAATCTACTTATGGCGACCGTATTCATGAGGATCCTGCAGATGTAGAGAAATTACTTTGCCAGGTAGTTAATGAAACTGTAGATGCAGGAGGAAATGTTGTCATTCCAACATTTGCTGTAGAGAGGGCACAGGAACTCATGTTTTATTTGAGCCGCCTTGCCAAGCAGAATAAGATTCCTGATTTAATGATATTTCTGGATAGTCCTATGGCAGTAAACATCACTCAAGTTTTCAAGAATCATAAGGATTCCATGGATGAAGAAACGCGTGCGATTTTTAATGAAGGGGATTCTCCTTTTCGTTTCCCTGGACTAAAACTTGTGCGTTCTGTTGAAGAATCCAAAGCCATTAATTTCATAAATGAATCCTGCATTATTATGGCTGGCTCAGGCATGTGTACAGGGGGGCGGATCAAACATCATCTTGTCCGAAATATCACTCGTCCGGAGTCCACTATCCTTTTTGTAGGCTACCAGGCTTCGGGCACCCTTGGAAGGCAAATTTTAGAAAGGAATTCTCAAGTAAGAATATTGGGGAAGTATTATCCTGTAAAAGCCAGGATTGAGGAGATTCACGGTTTTTCCTCTCATGCAGATAGAAATGGTTTGCTTAAGTGGGTGGAAAGCTTACGGTTTCCTCCGAAACGTTTATTCGTGACACACGGTGAAAGTAAGGCTTCTTTCAGTATTGCATCTGAAATAAAGAGAAAAGGTTGGAATGTGGAAGTCCCTGAATATTTAGAGGAATGGGATTTGGAATAAAACAAATAAAAACAAGAGGTGAGTCATGAAAATTAAAGGCTATTTTGTTGAGGATATTCCTCGACGGAAATTTCTTCAAATCAGCCTTAAAGGTGGAATTGCGATTGCAGCCACTCCATCTCTTCTTTCACAATTTCTATCTTGTAAAGCACAAGGGTCTGTGAGTGCAAAATTGAAATTAGATCCTAACATATTGAACAAAACCATTCGAAAAGCATTAGAAAAAGGCGGAGAATTTGCTGAAGTGTATGTAGAAAACAGGATTTCGCGCCGGATTATAATGGAAGAGTCCAAGTTCAAAAGCGCTGTTTTTGGCATAAGCCAGGGAGCCGGTGTCCGGGTGATTTCTGGAGATAAGACAGGATATGCTTATACAGATGAAATTGCAGAGGATAATCTTTTAAGAGCTGCAGAAGTCGCTTCGTATGTGGCCAGAAGCACAAAACCTGTTGAGCCAGTTGATGTTAAGCAAACCAAGAGAGAGTCATTTATTACAGTAAAAATTTCCTTACAGGATGTTGTGGATGAAAAAAGGTTAGATGTCATCAGACGAGCAAACCAGGCTGCCCTTGATTATGATTCAAGGATTAAGATGGCATTCATCAGCTATTATGATGAAATCCGCAGCAGGACAATCGCAAACAGTGAAGGCATTTTACTGAGCGATGAATTACCCCTTCTTTTCTTTATTGTACAGACATTAGGTCTTGGAAAAAATACCAGCCATTTAAGCCGCGAAAGACTCAGCAGGCATTCTGGATTTGAGATGTTCGATGAAGTTTCTCCAGAGGAAGTAGCACAGAGAGCTGCAAGAGAAGCCATTGCTATGCTTGATGCCGAAGATTGCCCGGCCGGAAAGATGGATGTAGTTATGCAAAATGGATGGGGAGGAGTTCTTGTCCATGAAGCAGTAGGACATCCTCTGGAAGCAGATAACATTGCAAAAAAGGTCGGTGTGTTCACTGGAAAACTTGGAAAGAAAGTAGCAAGCGATGTTTTCACCATGGTAGATGACGGAAGTATGCCAAATCGCAGAGGCACAACGAATTTTGATGATGAAGGAACACAGATGCGAAGAAACGTTTTGATTAAAGATGGGGTTCTCCAGAAATACATGACTGATATTCTTTCAGCTAAACAGCTTAATATGGAACGGACAGGAAATGGGCGACGCGAAAGTTTCCGGTATATTCCTATTCCGCGAATGACCAATACATTCATTGAAAAGGGAAAAGATAACCCTGAAGACATTCTTAATTCAACCAAAAGAGGAATCTATGTGCAGAGTTTAAGCGGAGGAAGTGTAAATCCAGTAACAGGAATGTTCAATTTCACTTGCCGCGAAGCCTATTTAATTGAAAATGGTAAAAAGAAGAATCCTGTAAAAGGTGCCACTCTTATAGGTAGCTGTATGGATATAATAAGCAACATAGATGCTGTTGGGACAGATTTGGATTTTGGCCCGGGAATTTGTGGAAAAGGGCAAGAAGCTGAGGTTTCTGCCGGTCAGCCAACTGTCAGGATTCGCGGAATTAATGTTGGCGGAAGCAGGGCAAGGCGATAAATTGATAGAAGAAAGGAGAAAACAATGGACTATAATATTTTAGTCGAGCGACTGGTTAAAAAATGCATGCAAAAAGGAACCGATGAGGCAGAAGTATATATTGAATCAGGTCGCAATCTCAGCATTGAAGTCCGTAATGGAGAAATAGAGACTGTCCAGGAAGCAAGTGCACACGGAGTAGGTTTCAGGGTCTTTGTCGAGAAACGCATGTCTTTCTCAAGCTGTAATGATTTTTCTGACAGTGCAATAGAAAAAGCTATTTCAAGTGCAGTAGAAATGGCGAAAAAAACAACTTCAGATGAAAATAATGGCCTGCCTGATGATAAAAGAATCACAAAAATAGAAGGACTTTATGATACTCAGATTCAAAAGGTCCCAATGGAAAAAAAGATTTCCCTTGCGAAAAGAGTAGAAGAATTAGCAATGAAAGACTCGCGTATCACAAAGAGCGCTGGCGCCGGTTATTCTGAAACAGAAAGAGAAGTTTTTCTTGCAAATTCAAAAGACCTTTCAAAGAGCTATAAAGAGTCTGCCTGTTCTTTCGGTGTTTCAGTCGTGGCTGAGAAAGGAGAACAGAAATCCTCTGGATGGGAGTTTTGTTCGCGTAGGTATTTCGCAGATTTAAAACCTGCCGAAGAGGTTGCTTCAAAAGCTGCAAAAGAGGCATACTCAATGCTTGATCCCCAAATGATTAAGACCCAGGAAGCATCTGTGATATTCGACCCTGATGTTGCGAGGGCTATTTTAGGCGGTATATTGGCTGCGGTCAATGGAGAAAGAGTACTGCAGGGAGTAAGTTTTCTTGCAAAAAAAATGAACCAAAAAATAGGTTCAGAGCTAATAACAATCATAGACGATGGAACACGTGCTAAAGGTTTAGGAAGCAAGCCATTTGATGGTGAAGGAGTTCCAACACAGAAGAGGGTAATCATAGAGAAAGGAGTTCTTAAAGGATTCATGTATAACACCATCGTGGCAAAACGTGCAGGAGTAAAAAGTACTGGAAATGCTTCAAGGGGCGGTTTTACAAGCCTTCCTGGAATAGGAGCTCATAATTTTTATATGGACAAAGGCACATATTCGCAGGAAGAAATCATTAAAGCTACAAATAAAGGGCTTTTTCTTAAAGGAATCACCGGATATGGTATAAATCCTGTAAATGGAAACTTTAGCGGAGGTGCATCTGGTTTCTGGGTAGAAAATGGGAAAATCATGTTTCCTGTCAAAGGCCTAACGATTGCTGGAAATGCATTTGATATGTTAAATAACATAGATATGGTTGGAAATGATTTAGATTTGAACCGAAGTTTCACAGCTCCAACCTTCAGAATAAAAATGATTCTGATTGGTGGGGAGTAAAAAAACGAATAAGAAAAAATAACTAGAGAAAGCACAATTTTATGCTCCATTTATAAAAGATTTCCAGGAGCAGGCGACATTTGTCCCAACAGATTCAATTCCTGTTGATCCTGGGAAGGGATGGCTTCTTATTGTTTCTGAAAAAGAGTAGGGCCATAAACATAAATCTATTCAAGGTATTTTCGAAACCGAATAGAGCTCAGGATTATTGCTGTAATCCCAAATGCAGCAAGAGCAAGGGCTTCGGGCCAAAGAATTGAGAAGCTATTTCCCTTTAAGAGGATTCCTCTAAGCGCCTTAGCAAAATATCTAAGCGGATTGAGAAGTGTAATGTATTGAATTATCTTAGGCATGCTTTCTATAGGAGAAAAAATTCCTGAAAGAAGCATGGCTGGCATGAGAAAGAAAAAGGCACTCATCATGGCTTGTTGCTGAGTACGAGAAACAGTTGAGATGAAAAGGCCAAAGCTCAAAGAAGTTAGGATAAACAGGAGAGAAATCCCAAAAAGGAAGAAGATGCTTCCCCTGATTGGCAGAGAGAAAATCAATCTTCCTGCTAATATGACTAAAGCCATATCTACAAGTCCGATAAGGACAAAAGGGAATGTTTTGCCTACAATCAACTCCCAGGTCTTTATAGGAGAAACTATCAGATTCTCGAGAGTTCCCATCTCTCTTTCTTTAGTTATTGCCATAGAAGTAAGAATGAGTGTTGTGAGAAGGAGAACCAAACATATAACCCCTGGCACCATATAAATGGAACTTTTTAATTCTGGATTATACCAAATTCTCGGCTGTGTAATGATCATCCCTTCAGGTTCTTTGCCAGCAAGTTCAGTAAGAATATATTCAGACTGCTTCCCTATAAGTCGAGAGATGTAATCCAAAATAATGTTTGCCGAATTAGCGTCAGTTCCATCCAGGATAATTTGTAGACCTGTTTTTGCCCTCTTTTTGATATTGCTTGCGTATTTTTGAGGGATAACCATGGCCGCTTGGATTTTTCCTTTTTGAAACAACTCATCGACTTCTGGATAAGAATGAATGTGATATTTCACATTGAAGTAGTCAATATGGCTGAAAGAAGCAATTAGGGTCCTGCTCTCTTCGGTCCGGTCTTGGTCTAAAATACCTATAGATATATTCTTTATATCTGTTGTTGCCGCATATCCAAAGATAATAAGCTGTATGACAGGTGCAAAAAAAATAGGGAAAAGCATCCTGCGGTCACGGAAAGTTTGGATCACTTCTTTCCTTATGATATGCCGAATTTTCCTTAACATTTTTATTCTAAACTTAATTTAAGTCTCTTTGTGCAAGCAATGATTATTATCGATGCAAAAATAATAAGGCATAACACCTGAGGCCATAACACATAAAGCCCATTTCCTTTTAGGAAAATTCCCCTCAGTATTATTAGAAAGTATTTTGCCGGAACAAAATAAGAAAAAAATTGGATAATCCAGGGCATGCTGGAAACAGGAAAAATAAAACCTGAGAGAAATATAGATGGAAGAAACGTAAGAATCACAGACATCATGAAAGCCAGTTGTTGAGACCTGGTTACAGTTGAAACATACAGGCCCATGCCCAGGCCGCATATAAGAAATATGCTCGAAACACAAAAAAGAAAAAATATATTCCCCTTCAAAGGAACTTTAAACAAGAGAATTCCAGTAGCAGACACCAGGAATAATTGAAGGATTCCCAGGAAAAAGTAGGGGGTTAGCTTTCCGATGATTATTTCATATGACCTTGCTGGAGTTGCAATGAGCTGTTCCATTGTTCCAACTTCCCACTCTCTTGCAATAGTCAATGAAGTCATCATGGCTGCAAGAATCATCATGACAGTTGCAATCAATCCTGGAACGATGAAATTTGTGCTGCGAAGCTCAGGGTTATACCATATCCTTGGCTCTAAATTAACAGGAGGAATGGATTCTACTGGGATAGGACTTACTCTATGTAGCTTTTCCCGAATTATGTTGGTTGAAAACATCTGGATGGCGCCTGAGGCGTAGCTCAAAGCAATTTGCGCAGTATTATTATCACTTCCATCAATTAAGAGCTGAACAAAGGTGTTTTTACCAAGAGATAAATTCCGGGAAAATCCAGAAGGAATTCCCAGTATTATTTTAACTTTTCCTCTATCCAGCAATTCTTCAGTGTTGGAATAAGTATTCATTACAAATTTAATGTTAAAATATTGGCTTGCTCCAATACGTGCGATTAGATCCCTGCTTAGTTGGGTGCTATCCTCATCCACAACAGCCAAAGGAATTTTTTGGACATCAAAAGTTATTGCATAGCCAAAAAGAATCAACAAAACGATTGGTAATCCCAATGCAAGATACAAACTTCTGGGGTCTCTTAAAATGTGGAGAGTTTCTTTCACTATTAGAGAAAATACTCTATTTATCATTTTCTTTTTTCTTTATGGATTGCAGAAATAAAAACCTCCTCTAAGGTCGAATCCAGCTTGTTTGTGTATTTAACCTTCAATTCCTTAGGGGAATCCATTGCGATGATTTTTCCAGAATAGATGATAGCTACTCTTTGACAGCGTTCAACTTCATCCATGTAATGAGAGGTAATAAAAACAGTGGTCCCTTCTTCGGAAAGGCTGTGAATCAATTCCCAGAAATCTCTTCTTGAAACCGGATCAACACTTGCAGTTGGTTCATCCAGGAATAGAATTTCTGGCTTGTGTAGAACCGCACATCCAAGCGAAAGGCGTTGTTTCCATCCACCAGAGAGCTGTTTTGCAAGAGAGCCTTGTCTGCCTTCAAGGCCTGCCATATTTAGAACCCATTGTTTCCTTTCGCTGTTTAAAGATTGAGAAAGTCCGTGTATCCCTCCGTAAAAATCGATATTTTCTTCCACAGTTAGATCCAGGTAAAGTGTGAATTTTTGCGACATGTATCCAATATTTTTTTTAATTTCTTCAGATTGTTTGTAGATGTTAAATCCACCAACTATCGCCTCCCCTGAAGTAGGCCTGATGATTCCACATAACATCCTTATCGTGGTAGACTTTCCTGCTCCATTGGGACCAAGAAAGCCGAAGATTTCCCCCTTTTTTACTTTAAAAGAGATGCTGTTGACAGCAGTGAAGCTTCCAAATTTTTTTGTTAAGTTTTTAACTTCAATACTATACATTTTGATTCTAAGTTATTGTCTTTTAACAAGAGAAAAGAATGCATCTTCGAATGAGGGAGAAATTCTTTTAATAGTTATTGGAATTATACCTTGTTTTTCTAAAAATTCTTTTGTTATATATTCTGCTCCTTTTCCTGGCTCAAATACTAAGTGAAGAGTTTCCCCAAAATGATACATGTTTTTTAAATAAGGCAATTGGGACAGGGGTTTTTCCCTGAGAGGGCACTCGGTTCTTAGTTCTATAACTTCATCTTTAATTTTTCTTATGATGCTTTCAGGAGAATTAAAATCTAATATTTTCCCTTCAAACATCAGTCCCACTCGATGACATTTTTGTGCTTCATCCATGTATGGAGTTGTTAATACAATGGTTGTTCCTTGGCGGTTGAGCTTCGAGAGAAGACTCCAGAATTCTTTTCTGGATATAGGGTCTATCCCTGTTGTAGGTTCATCTAATAGAAGAATCTCAGGAGAATGGAAAAGATTACACGCAAGTGCGAGTTTTTTTTGCATCCCCCCAGAAAGATTTCTGGCAAGCCTGTTTTCGAAAGGAGCAAGCCCACTAAAATCCAGCAGCTCTTTTCTTATTAATTTAAATTCTTTTTTTTTGACTCCATAAAGTCTTGCAAAAAATTTCAAGTTTTCAGAAACGCTCAAATCACCATAAAGACTGAAGCGCTGTGGCATATACCCGAGATTTTCTTTAATAGATTTTGGATTTCTAAAAACATTGATGCCATTGACAAAAATATTTCCTGATGTAGGGTGGAGAAGCCCTGTTATAAGGCGCAATAGCGTTGTCTTTCCTGCAGCATCAGGCCCGATAATCCCAATTATTTCCCCTTTTTCAATTTCCAGATTAATATTGTTGATGGCAGTTATCTCGTTAAAATATTTCCTCAATTCTTTTACTTCTATCGCAAACATTTTCTATTTATCGCCCTTGAAATACCTGACTAAATGGATAAACTTCATATTAACCGTAAGGTCAATAGCATTGTATGATTAATTATTCCTGAAGGATTTTTACATCTACAGGCATTCCTTGTTTAAGAATCCTACCCTTGTTTTCAAGATAAGATTTTATCATAAAAACAAGTTTCAGCCTTTCTTCTTTGGTCTGGATGTTTTTAGGGGCAAATTCCGCTTTATCTGAAATATAGTCAACCTTTCCTTTAAAGATGATGTCAGGGAAAGAATCGCAGATAACCTCAATATTGCTACCGATTTTTATACGGCCAAGATGTCTCTCTGGAACATATGCCTTAACATAGGTTCGGTTTAAATCGATAAGACTAAAAAGAATATTCCCAGGAAAAGCAAGCTCTCCGCTTTCAACATGTCTTATTTCAAGATATCCGTCAATAGGTGATACGATTTTAGTATCCTGGATTTGTCTTAAAAGAAATTGTTCCTGGGCTTCGAGTTTTTTTATTTCTGCCTCTACCATTTCTATCTCTTCTTTTTCTCTTCCGCGAAATACAAGTTTATAGTTTTCCTGAGCGCTTTCATAATGCTTTAAAGCTGTTTTTAACTTCAGGTCTGCTATTTCCTTCTCTATTTCTGAAACTGCACCTTCACTGAAGAGATTTGCCATGCGCTTCTGGTTTTTTCTGGCAAGCTCAAGTTCTTTTTCTGCTATCTCTATTTGTTTTTCTGCAACAGCAATGATTTCTTTTTTTGTTCCCTTTTTAAATAATCTTAGTTTTGACTGCATGCCATCCAGATCTGCTCGAACTTGATTTAGCTGAATGCAAAGCTTTTCATCATCAAGAACACACAACAAGTCTCCACTCCTGACAAACTGTCCCTCATCAAAGAATATTTCCTTGACCTGGCCTTGAACCTGTGTCCGGATTTCTATATCGATGGCTTCTATTAGGCCAGAAATTTCAAGTATCCGGGGAGTAGATGTGTTACTTTTACAATGAAATGTGAATATTTGGGATAAAAGAATAATGGCAAAAAAATAAATAAACGCGTATTTTTTCATGATTTCCCTCTGTTTTCTATTGCAAGTTAGAATTTTATCATCTTTATGTCAAGATTAAAAAAATTAATGCTCATAAGATGTGAGGCCAAAATAACCGCCCTACGCATGCGTACGACATAAAATTTAATAATGATTATAATAAGTCTTTGTAAATTGACTTACGTATTTGCATCTGATAAAAATATGAAATAATTCAGAAAAAAAATTGATTTTAAAAAGGAAGGAATATTACCGGCGTTTTCAAGATCATAAGCTAATGCAGCCCAAGTATCGCCATCCATCATAAGTAGATAGGTATAGGAATTTCGTTTTTTTTGAACTTACTTCCTATACCTTGAACTGATCCCTATTCTTCTTAAGATTTTCCAAAAGCTCCTGCATTT
>DAOUSP010000055.1 GCA_030627155.1 Candidatus Aminicenantota bacterium | reverse complement strand
TGCTGTAAATGCAGGAGCTTTTGGAAAATCTTTATTTCTCTTCTTCCACGACCGGTTTAATTTCCGTGCATAATGAGCAATTCCGAAGTCAATCAATCGGAAATTAAGCAGCTTTTTCATGATGGTTCCAAGAATAATAGAACCCAGTCTTGGCAAAGGGTATTGGAAGAAGATGTATTCTTCCCGGACGAATTTCCGTAATACTCTTGTTTGACTTCCAAAATCCCTGGAATGGTCCCGTACCTGTTTGATAGTATCTTGACTTATGGGGTGAGCTAAGCCATCTCTGGAAACCATCCCCCAATTTTGTTTCACTGCATTGGAGTGATCTATTCCCTTCTTTATTCGTAGCGCAGAGACTCAACAATATTCAACCGCATAGCACGGAGCGCGGGTGTCAGCCCGGCCAAAAAACCAGCCAGTATCATGAAAAAAACAGTAATCATCGATGTGAGAAGTGAATTCTCCGGCGAAAAAAGCATCATGAGCTGAGTGTTCTGACTACGCAAGACTTCGACGAGAGCTGAAAGGCCTGCATTCAAACCCCAACCGATCAAAAATCCAATAAGCCCTCCAAAAAATGTAATGGCTAAAGCTTCTATTAAGAACTGCTGGAAAATATGTCTTCGAAGTGCTCCTACAGCTCTGCGGATGCCTATTTCCCGTGTGCGTTGAGTAACGACAAAGAACATGATATTCATCACTCCGACAGCACCGACCATCAGAGTGATTACTCCCACTCCACCCAGAAATATCTGGAGCCCCAACATAATATAAACAAGAAAATCCGTACCCTCAAGCATGCTCCATATATATAGGGCATCTTTATCTTCAGGCTGAAATCTGTGGAGCCTGGACAAAGTTTTGCGAATTTCCAATATAGCTTCTTTGTAATTTTCCTTGCTGACAGGCGAGACAAGTATTCGAGACAGATATTTCTCCCCGCTGAAATCTTTCAATGCAGCAGTAAACGGAATTAACAATTTATCGTCATCATAGGAAGTGCTCATTGACAACTGAAGGCCTTTTGGTTGAGCGGTTCCTATCACGAGATAGCGGATTCCATTGATTTTAATATGTTTTCCTGTAACATCCCGTGTGCGGCTCCCGAAGAGGCGCTCATGGATGTTTGCTCCCAGAAAGCATACCCTCTGATTTTCATTAACGTCTCCTTGATTGATAAAGCACCCCTTGGCAATCTTGAAATTACGCATTTCTTGTGTTTCAGGAACCACACCCAGAGTGTGTACAGCGCGGCTTTCGTTACCGTATTTCACTACAGGAAAACGGCAGTCATATTCCGGAATGGCTCTTTCTACCTTAACAGGAAATGTGTTGAGTGCATCTACATCTTTTGCTGAGAGCCGGACTCTTCGTGCTTCTCGATAAGTGCTTCTTTGTCTTTTAACACGCCCGCCACTCACGAATATAGTTTTTTCACCCATCTTTCCCCATTCACGGTCGAAAAATCCCTGGAAACCTGTGCCGAATCCAATGAGCACAATGACAGCAGCAATGCCCCAGAAAATTCCGAACATTGTGAGAAAACTCCGGGACTTACTGCTGCGGATCTCAAGAAAAGCTTGCCCAATGAGTTCACCTGTTAGTGTGCGAGAAGCCCAGAGAGGTTTTGGTATTTTTCCACCAGCAGTGTTTTCACCTCGTTCATACTGTAGTGCTTTCACCGGCTGCATCTCGGCCGCTCTTTTTGCCGGAATATATCCTGAGACAACTCCGGTCAGGATCATTACAAAAACGACAATCAAAGAGAGTTCTATAGAGTTCTTGGGTAGGGGAATATACGGCGGAAGCGGCAAAAGACTGATCGCTCCCAGTAGAGCAGAACCCAGCAGGAAACCGACGAATCCGCCCAGCATTGTAATGAAAAGAGATTCGGCCAGGAACTGTAGTCGAATGTCCCGTTTCTTTGCTCCTACTGCCTTCCGGATTCCTATTTCTCGAGTTCGTTCCTGTACCGACACGAACATAATATTCATTACTCCAACACCGCCGATAAATAGGGTGATTATTCCGATGAGCCCCAGGAGAATGTTCAATCCAAGGGAGAGAAGATTAAACATCTTCTCATAAAAGGCGAATTCAAAAATCATCAAAGCTTCTTTATCTTCGGGATCGAAGTGGTGGCGCTCTGCCATGACAGCACGTATCTCTGTCACGACTTGACTGGATTTTTGATTCTCCTTAGGAGTGGCAAAAACAAGGTCAAGGCTCTTCCCGTCTCCCCATAATTGCTGTGCCGTGCTCAGAGGGATCAGAACCTGGTCGTCATGTCGGCTGTTTATGGTAGATAACTGCAACTTTTTTTCAACAGCCACACCTATGATGAGGAACGATACACCATGAATTTTAATCTTTTTACCTACCAGATTTGATTCTTTGCTATAAAGCTGCTCTTTGATATTATTGCCGATAAATGCAAAACGCCGGCGGTTCTTAACGTCATCTTCGGTGATAAACCGTCCTTTTGCCACCTGCCAGTTGTTCATCTTTTTAGCAATTGGCAGGACACCGCGGATGTTGTACTGCCTGGATTCTGTTTCGCCTTTCACATAATACCATTGAGATATCTGGGGATTTATTTCAGCTACAGAAGGGCACTGAATTTGAATAGCCTCAATATCCTTCATTTCCGGAACAACGGGCCGTCCCGATTTATAACCACCCACACCAATGGAAGTATGACCCGGTATCAAAAGAAGCAAATCTTCACCAATCTTGTGCATGCCTTCCCACATCATATCCCGGAATCCGAATCCCCAACCCAAAAGAATCATGATAGCCATGATGCCCCAGATGATCCCGAAAAGTGTGAGGGTACTTCGAAGTACGTTTGTTTTTAGATCTGCGAAGGCCTGTCTTATTATTTCCGAAAAATGCATAACTAAATCCTTGATAAAGGCAAACCCGATTCCATTGAATCCTGGAAGGATGGATGCATAAATGCTGCCTTTATGATGCTACTTGGGAAGAACCACAACCTGGCCCTTTTCAAGGCCTGATAGAACCTCGGTTCGAAGGCCGTCGGAGATGCCCTTTGTGATTTCTATTTTACGCAAACCTTCCGGGACAGAATCATCCTGGATATTGACGAAAGTTTTCTCATCCTCGTATATTATTGCGCCTTCAGGAATAACCAGAACATTATCATGTTCCTCCAGAATGAGCTCAGCATCTGCTGACATGCCCACACGGAGTCTATCCTCGAGATCATGGATTGTCGCCCGGATCTCGAAGTTAATGATATCCTCCTTCTCGCGGCCCTGGGGGCTGATGTGAGTCAGATCTGCTTTAAAAGGCTCGTCAGGATAAGCTTCGACATAGATCCTGGCCGGCAGGCCAAGATGAACTTTTCCAATATCTGCCTCGTCTACATCGCCTAGAAAATGCTTTTCAGAGACATCTGCGATTGTCATGATCACAGTTCCTCCATAGGCCGAGGAAATGGGGATAACTGCACTCCCTTTGTCGGTGTCCCGGGAAAGGATAATACCCGATATGGGAGCGATCACTGTCATGCTGGCTATGGCTTCCCGTGTCTCCTTTTCAATTTCACGCTTGTCCTGCTCGCTGATTTCAATACCTTCAACCAGTGCCGACACATTCGATCCCTGCTCTAACACTCGCAGTTGAGCCATGGCGGCGTAAAAGCGTACCTTGGCAGTTTGATAATTTGCATTAACCCTGTCGTAATTTTCTGGCGGAATCATTTTTTGCTCATAGAGCTCTTTACTCCTCAGGTACTGCTTTTCGGTAACACTCTTGTCATATGCTGCAGCTTTTACCTCGGTTCGTGCCCGCACCATTTCCACTGGGGTGGCCCCCGGAATAATTTCCACCAATTTCTGGCCAACAGTCACCATGTCACCTTCCTCAACGTAAAACTGCTTAATGAGGCCTCCTATTTTTGACTTGATCTCGGCCTTGTAAAGCGCTTCGATCTTGCCGGTAGCCACAACAGTCTTCGCTATGTTCCCTATTTCCACTACTGCAGTGTTTGCCGCCTGGGTGTCACCGTCCTTTTTGCAGCTTCTCGTTGCCAGAAATAAAAGAGCAAGAACCGCCACCACAACCACGATGATGATAATGACTTTCTTCATTTTATCTAACTCCAAGAATTATTCTTATTGGGTAGAGCGAAAAGCTGGCGCAGTAGTTTAGGCATATCAGATTCCGCCTCTTTCGCCTGGCAGTGCCTTACTAACATAGCCATGCTCTATCCCAAATCAAGCTTCTCAAATTCCTTAGAAGAAAACTTTTAACGCAGAGAAAATTTGATGTTCGAACTGCAAGGACACAATAACAAAAATTCCTAAACATTAGTAGTTCTTCTTTATGAGCTGCTTATTCGGTTATCTGCCTTTTTTCGTATCAGGAAGCCAGGAAGTCGTCCAGGCACTCATTATTACCAAACGCCATCTGTGGAGGAAATTGTAGCTTCCGGTATTGCCTCCTCTTCATCCAGGACTTTCCCCTAAATGTCGCACTTGGGTCATAGATACAATACTGAAAGCAAGCATGTCTAGCAGCCTTTAGAAGATTATTATTTCTTCGGATAACCGACAGATTGGGCAAGCATAATCTTCTGTTCCGGACGCAGCTTCATCACCTTTGCCATGGATTCTCGATCAATCATCCCCCGGACAACAGTAGCCAGTCCTTCAGAAGCACAGTAGAGATAAACATTCTGGCTGATGAAACCCGTATGAGCAGCAGAATAAAAATTTTTAATGTCCTCTGTTCCCCTGGCTATCTTTGAAAAGTCAGCCACATAGATAAGATTCACCGGAACATCCTTAACAAAAGACTGACTGCCCGTCGCAGCCCGGATGTCTTCCGCCAGAACAGGTCTCAGAATGTTTTCTTTTGCATCATACAGAAATAGGCCTTTGGACATGGCCACATAAATATCAATATTCTGCCAGTTCACAGCGGAAGGAGCTGTCCGTTTCCCTGAATCTGGACGGTTGATTCCAAATGCTGCCCATAACAGGTTTGAAAGCACCTGTAGCGGCAACTCATCGGTGCTGAATTGTCGAGAAGAATGACGATCCTTGAACACCTGCATCAGGGGTCTACCGCCGTCCATTTGCGGTGTCGGGAGTTTTATTTCTTTGATTTCCTGAGGATAAGATGGATTAGGCCAGAAAAGCAAAAGAACCAAAACCAGAGAACCGAATGAAGCCCATATTTTTCTCATGATCCTTTCTCCTTTATTCACAATCATAATATGATATCGATACTATTAGCGCATAGATCCTTTCCAGGAGTTAAATCATGGCTCCTCAATGATGATCAGAACAGATTACCATGATTGAGCTTTGGATGGATGTAAATAAAGCTGTAATGCAAAAGAAAATTCCCCTCTTTAGATTTTTATTTATAGGAATTTCCTTTTTTTTGAACTTACGATTTTCTCTAAATTTCATCAAATTTCCACCCACTTAGCAGCTCTATTGAAAAATAGTACAATAAAAAAATATATCCAGTCAATAAAAATCCATGGGAAAGTGAGAATTTCGTATTGATAGACCACATGCCCTTCGGCCTTTTCAAAGGAAAGCGGCCGGAGAGTGAAAATCGGTTTAATTTCCGTGCATAATGAGCAATTCCGAAGTCAATCAAGCAGCCCGCTTTTTTTATCAACTTTACTAATTGAATATCCTTGACTATATCCACCCTAACTTGAGTCTTGATTTTTTTAAAAAACCATTCTTCCATCCCCAAATACCCCAGCAATAAAGAAAAAATGGGGGAACTCCAGGGTTAACATGGATTAATATTTAATTATTTCCTTTGCTTTGGCGAAGGCGAATTAGTATGATTTTTGCTGTAAATATAATAAATCATCAGAAAGGAGGAGAAATGAAAAAAGCCGGGATTCTAGCAATGACTCTATCTTTTTTACTGTCTGGATGTGCACCGCACTTCCACCTTGATTTTCTGGGAAAAGAAAAAATTGAAGAAGTCGTGCTCATAAAAAGCAAGGCCAGAGAAAAAATCCTTGTCATCGATGTGGGAGGTATTATAAGCACTGTCTCTAACCCCAGCATGTTTAGAAGAGAAGGAGATATCCTTTCCCGTGTTTATTTCAGGCTGGAGAAAGCCTCAGAGGATAAAAGTGTTAAAGCAGTGATCCTTCGTCTGGATACACCCGGAGGAGAAGCAGCAACAACTGATATCCTTTATAACGAAATTTTAAAATTCAAAGACAAAACAGGTATTCCAGTTATAGCCTTAATGATGGGCGTGGCTGCCTCTGGAGGATATTATGCGGCTATGGCCTGTGACCACATCATTGCTCATCCTTCTACAATCACCGGCAGCATAGGTGTGATAGCCACCCTGCCTAATATTGAGGAGCTTATTACCAAAATCGGCGTAAAAATGAATGTTATAAAATCAGGAAAAATGAAAGATATAGGGTCCCCATTCAGAGATTTAACGGGAGAAGAAAAAGATGTTATACAAGATTTTATAGACTATTTCTATCAGAAGTTTCTTGAAGTCGTATACAGCAACAGAAAAGAATTCCTTTCCCTGGAAGAAATTAATAAGATAGCAGATGGCCGCGTTTACACTGCTAAGCAAGCCCTCGATCTCAAACTGATAGATGAAATTGGATATTTTGATTCCGCTTTGAAAACAGCTCTCTCATTAGCCTCATTGAAGGAAGCAAATGTCACAGCTTATACCTATTATCCCAAACAAAAAACAAATATCTATGCATCAAGTCTGAAAACCCAATCTCTTTTTGAAAACAAAAGTATGAGCTATGAGCATTTGTTTCCCTATCTTAAAAGCGGCTTCTATTATTTATGGGTCCCAGAGCTTACAAATTGATATATTGTGATATGTTAGAGCTCTGGCTTACGTATCTTGCGTTGAATCATATAAAATGCCGAGTTTTGCTTATGATCTGGCTGTGACGGTTATTGGCCGTAAATAATTTTTTCAGAGACAAATCCTATCTGTATATAAAGGCCAAGAAGATCTTCAAAATTCCATACTTCAACAATTTTATCATCCTTGAGGTGATACACCACACATCCTGAAACGTTTATATCAGCACCTGTTTTATTAAATGTGCAACTGCTGTAAATGCAGGAGCTTTTGGAAAATCTTAAGAAGAATAGGGGTCAGTTAACTCTTAAAAACTGATTTTTTGTTTGTAATTCACACCAATTTCTGCTTCTTTGTTCTTTGAAGTCAATAAATTCAATACTTTGAGAAAAACTTTCTTTCTCTTCTTCCACGACCGGTTTAATTTCCGTGCATAATGAGCAATTCCGAAGTCAATCAATCGGAAATTAAGCAGCT
>DAOUSP010000071.1 GCA_030627155.1 Candidatus Aminicenantota bacterium | reverse complement strand
TGGAAAAACAGACAAAAAGGTATCTGTGTTAGGATTAGGGGGAATGCGCTTCGACCCAGAAAACGAAGAACTTGCCATCCGCACAGTGCGCCGCGCCGTTGAGCTCGGAATCAACTATTTTGATACCGCCCCTGGCTACTGTAATGACTCCTCTGAAATATTCATCGGAAAAGCACTTTCATCATTTCCTAAAGAAAAACAAAAAGAAATTTATGTTTCAACAAAATCCACGATTATAGCCGATTCCACCTCAGATGATGTAAGGGAACGAATCGATGGCCAGCTAAAAAAATTACAGCGTGATAAAATCGATTTCTACAGTATGTGGAACATTCTTGACATTGACCAATTTAGAAGGATAATGGCACCAGGGGGGCCATACGAAGGAGTATTAAAAGCTAAAGAGGAAGGACTTATTGAATACATTTGCTGTTCTACTCACGCTTCTGGAAAAGACATCGCGACAATGGTAAAGGCAGATGTTTTCGAGGGTTATACTATGGGGTATAACATCTTAAACCACAAATACCGGGAGGAAGGCCTGAAAGCAATCGCAGCAGCAGGCCGTGCAGTTATCACCATGAATCCTCTTGGAGGCGGAATGCTCACAAAAGACGAGCGAAGATTGAGTATTCTCAAGGACGACGAATCCGATTCTTTCATCTCTGCTGCACTTCGTTTTAACCTGTCCCACCCTGAAATTACAGTTGTCCTATCTGGAATGAAAAACATTAAAGAGGTGGAAGTAAATGTAATGACTGTAGAGTCAGTAGAAGGGCCAAATCCACAGGCAATTGAGCGTCTGATAAAAAAATTCGAATCCCTTGGAGAAGCTTTTTGCACTGGATGCCTTTACTGTCTCGAACATTGTCCAGAAAAAATACAGATTAATCTTTATGTTGAAATGTGGGACCGTGTTCGCATGAAGCTCCCCGAGGATGCAGAACGAGTTTACAAAATATACTTGAGTGATGAGGAGCGCTGGCTTAAAGGCAAACGTGCATCTGACTGCATCGAATGCGGAGAATGCGAGAAACATTGCACCCAGAGACTACCAATAATGGATTACATGAAAAAAATCGCTGAATTTCTTGGAGAAAAATAACAATCCCTTTAGTTATCTGCTGGCTTCCTTTATTTTCCTGCAAATCCTAATGAAATCCCCCCGATCTCATCCGAGGCATGAAATAGAAATTAGTAAACAACAAAAAACTATCTTCAGTATTTATATTTGGTTTATTACATGATAACTTTTTTGGCTAAATGAGCAGGATTTAAAAGCCTGTATACTGGATAGGTCTGAAACCTGGTTCCCCATTGAGGAACAATATATCGGTCAAAAAAATTCCAGACAAGAAGCCCATCATCGCTTTCTGGCTCTAAAAGATATACGGCTACATTAGCAAGAGTCTGTGCAGTGCTGATAAAAAGAGTCCCTTCTGGAAACTTTCTTGTCTCTATCACATATTCACCCTTTACCGTATTCATATGATGGCCTTGATATATTCTTTCCATACTCTTTATTTCTTTGATTTTAAAAGTTTCCACATGTAGTTTTACGGACTTTGTAAGCCGCTCTACGGTTATCCCATGCTGAAGAAGCTTTTCTGCAATTTCAGGAACAGGAAGCGGAATAAGGTATGCATATGGAAATCTGATGGACCTTTTGGATACATAGTTGCAAAGATAAGGGAGATGATATGTTCTTTTTTTATCAGTTTTTGTAATACGCGGCCGACTTCCTTCTCTTTCTACTACTTCCATTTCATATCCTAAAACTGTTATTTTTCTATCCATTGGCTCAAGATCATATTCTAAAATAAATGAATCTTCATCAGAAGGATTTATCCCCCTTTGAACTGTTCTCTTATCAGTCAGACTTATAAGCTCCTGGATTTCTGCTTTATGGGCAGAGCAGTAATCCAATATTGAGAGGAAAAAATAGTAGCATCCTTTTACCCTTTCTTTAAAATCTTTATAAGGATAGTTTTCATTAAGAATGGACAACCGGTTTCGCAGCCCTATATAATTACTGATGTATCTTGGTTGCGGTCCAAGTGGGCGCCATCCTTTTTCCGGGTTTCTTGCATCTATAAAGTCTCCATGTGGAAGAGAAAGGGTATTATATTTTTCTCTTAAAATTTTACTGACAGCAGGCATCATTTTATCCCGCATATAACTTATGAGAGAGGTGTCACCGTTAGGATTGAGTCCCCAAACATATGTCACAGGCTCCTCATGATAAGAACCATTATGTGTGTGGCTGTCTAACACAAACAAAGGATCCCACCGCATCAAGACATTCCT
Organism: Candidatus Aminicenantota bacterium; assembly: GCA_030627155.1. Taxonomy (GTDB): domain Bacteria; phylum Acidobacteriota; class Aminicenantia; order Aminicenantales; family Aminicenantaceae; genus Kmv29. The sequence goes on along the minus strand of DAOUSP010000071.1, from coordinate 4,375 downwards.
CACGAGGCCCTGCACTTCCGGGCTTTCCATCTTCATGCTATCTCTATTCAAATCAAGGTGTTGACCATTGTAACGTACGCCCACACCTTTTTCCGGCCCTACCTGGTTTCTACGGTTTTCAGGACTAATCTTTTCATTGCCATCTGCATTGAATATTGGAGCAATTAAAATCACCAGGTTATCAAGAAGATTGCACTTGTCATTAAAAACAATATCCCTGGCAAGCATAAGAGATGCTTCCTTTCCTTCAACCTCTCCAGCATGGATATTTGCCTGAATATAGACAACAGCTCTTTTGTCATGTTTAAGGTCAAAGGGTGAGGAAGGCGGAGGATTTCCAATCACAAGGAGCGGGACATCTCTTCCTTCAGTAGTTACACATAGCTTTTCAACTCTGATTAAAGAGCTGTTTTCTTGAAGTTTCCTGACAAATTTCATTACATCAGCGTAGCGTGAGGTTTCTGTAAATTGGCTGGATTCAGCAACGGTTAAAGGCCTTTCCTGTGCTGCCATGGAACATAGCGCACACAAATATGAGGTTAAAGCCAAAGCCAAGACCACAATAAAAAATCTATCCCATGTTTTCATTTTCCCTATCCTCTTTATGAATTTACTATTGCAAAACTTATTCAATGACATTAACTTTAGCATCATGAGCTAAAGTTAGATGGCCTTCTGTAATGACCTGTTCTCCTTCCTCAATTCCCTCTAAAACCTCCACAAAATCTTCATTTTCAAATCCAACTTGAATGTATCTCCATTTTGCTATTCCATCCTCAACAACAAAAGCCATTTTTCTTCCCCCTCTCACAAGCACGGCTTCTTGAGGTATAAGCAATCGATTTTCATAAATATTTGATGCTATCTCAACGTCTACATGCATTCCTGGCTTAATCTCCTCGCCTGGATTTGCCACATCAATAATAACCTTGCAGGTTTTATCTTCAGGATTAACAATAGGACTGATAGCTTTAACCGTTCCCTTGAAAGACTTTTCTGGATAAGAACTGAATGTCAATTCCACCTCACGGCCAACCTTCATCTTTCTTATCTCGCTCTCTAAGACCTTGGCATGAACTTTAATCCTTTCGATATTTATTAGAGTGAAAAGTTCACTTCCGTTGGATACGTGCTCTCCAGGAGAAATCTTGATGTCGTATACGATTCCATAAAACGGTGCACGGATTTTTGTCTTTTCCAGAGTCATCATCGCTTTTTTAACACGTATTTCAGCTTGAGTTAATCCTTTTGCCGCAGCCCGAATCTCTTCTTTTCTTTCACCTGATTCAATCAGAGCCAACTCATACTGTTTGCTTTTCTTTTCAAACTCTTCAGTAGATATGACCCCATTTTGAAATAGCTGTCGGGCTTTTTCATATTCTTTCTCTGCTTCTAAAATATTTTTCTCACCTGGCCGTGAGGAGCGTTCTTCATATTCTCCAAATTTCTTCTCAAGCAGGATTTCAGATAAATATCTCAAACGGTCGGCTTCCTGGCTTTCGAGTTCGAGCTTGTATTCCTCATCTTCTATTTCTAACAGTATTTCCCCTTTCTTAACATGACGGCTTTCTTCAGCATTCAAACTTTTTATTTTCCCTGAAACTTCTGCCTTCATGATTATTTTCCTGTCTGTTACTGCTTCACCTGGTGATTTTAATCTAATTATAAGATTTCCTTTTTGAGCTTTTTCTACTTTTACTGGAAGAGGGGTTTCTTCAAGAACGTCCCTTTGACCTGAAGAATTGGAAATCATATCTGATGATGTGGACTCTGATTTTTTGTTAAAAACAAAGAAAAAAACTATTGCACCACAAATTACAATAATAAGAAAAAAAGTAAGGATTTTTTTTGAAAAAATCATTTCAAATCTCCATCAGCTATTTATCGTTCCCTATGATGAAAATCCTCATTATATTATTATTAACGTTTGAAAATATCAAATTTTATCAAATTCAATTTTTTTATTTAATCTTGCCTAATTAAAAGGAAAACCTCTTGTTTTTAGAAAACATAATTCTTTGAAATCACCTGCTGATGAAACAATCAATCTTCATTATCAAGTTTAACTGCTTCCCCTAATAATTTAAAGAATCCTGGAATAGCAGCTGTCACCCTATGCCAGTTAGGAATTAGCTGGCTTACAGATGGATTCTGCCAGAAGATTTTTCCTGCGTTTTCTATTCCTTTTGCAAATGCTTCCACGCAGATAGATTCTGAATGACGGTCAAAATACAGGCCGTTAATTGCTGCATCGTTTTCATACCGGACAATCGTATCCTGGGCTATTTTTAAATAGATGTTGCTTAAGGTCTTGAAAAACCCTTCGGAAAACTGCACTCCTTCAAGAGCAAGATTACGTAAGATTGCCTTTGTAATATCAGTGGTCATTTTTAACACTCCTTTCTCAGGGTCATTCGGATCCAAGAGCTGATGCTTATGCTCATAGTTATCTGCAATATCAACCTGACAAATTCTGTTTAAAGCTATGTTTCTATACACTTCTGCCAATGTACCAATTTCTAATCCCCAGTCGCTTGGAATCTGCATCGCCATGGCCAAATCTCTTCTTAATGCAATCTCACCGGATAACGCATACCTGAAGCTGTCCATATAGACTAAAAAAGGAAGGTAACCCAATATTTTTTCCAACGCACGAATAAATGGAGTAAAAAACAATCGTGTAGCACGGCCATACATCCTATCTGTCACGCGGCTATAATATCCCTTACAAAACTCATATTCTGAATGTGGCGTTGCGACTGGATAGCACAACCGTGCAAGAAACAGTCGATTATAATTCACAATGTCACAGTCATGGATAATAATCACACGACTCTTTCTCCTTGCTAAAACATAACCCAAAGAAATCCAGACTGCCCTTCCTTTTCCTTCTTCACCAGGAAACAAGTTATTTTCTTTTAGTATTTGATAAAGTTTCTTCATTCTGGGTCCATCATTCCATATAATTGTCAACTTTTTCATAGAAGAAAAATATGTTTTAACTTCATGAAATTGTTCTGCATTCGATTTATCCAGGCATAAAATAATCTGCTTAAGATAATTCACTTCTTTAAGAACATTCATAATATTAGGAAGAGCCCCACTTTCGAATTCCCGATAAAGAGAAGGCAGCACAAGTGCAATCGGTCTTATCTTTGAAAACTCTTTAAGTTCATCTTCCATTCTTTTTAAATCAGTCTCACCCAATTTATGAATGGTAGCAATAACACCATTCTGGAAAAAATCTGACATTTTAGCCTCCTAATATATTTTTAAATCGTGTTTTCCCCATCACATGCCCAAATCTTTTTAAACTATTATAGCTTAATAAGCATATTGGCTTCGATACTATTTTTATTTTAACAAATACCTGAATACAAAAAGAATCGAAAAAACATAAATAATCCAATGAACCTGTTTTCCCTTTCCTGCAGCAAGCTTCAGAACTGAATAAGATATAAACCCAAATGCGATTCCTTCTGTGATACTTACTGTAAAAGGCATTATGATAATGGTCAGAAACGCTGGAATGGCTTCAGTTATATCTTTCCAGGGAATGAGGGAGACACATGTCATCATAAGACACCCTACAATAATCAAAGGAGGAGCAATCACTGGATGAAGCGCAAGCCCTTCATGTATATATTCGCCTCCAATCATCTCTGCTAATGGGCTAAAAAACAAGGCAGCAATAAATAAAATAGAGGTAAAAACATTGGCTAACCCTGTTTTTGCTCCTTGTGCAATGCCTGTAGTACTTTCAATATAGCTTGTAACCGTAGATGTTCCAAGCAGTGCACCGCCAACAGTTCCTACTGCATCTGAAAACATCGCTTGATTTACCCGGGGAAGCTTTCCTTTTTTCAAGAATCCAGCCGGGCCACTAACTCCAATTAATGTTCCCATTGTATCGAATAAATCAAGAAAGAAAAAAGTGAAGATGACTGTAATAAGCCCTAAATTCAATGCACCCACGATATCAAGTTTAAAAATAGTTGGCGCAAGAGAAGGCGGAGCAGATAGAAACCCATGATATTTCACAACGCCTGCTGGAATACCTGCCAGGGCAGTAGCAATAATTCCAAGAAGAATTGCACCAGGAACTCGAAGAGCCATAAGAACAGATGTGCAGACAACTCCGAACAACACAAGAATCACAGGCTTGCTCGTTAAATTCCCGATGCCAACCAGGACTCCAGGTGTGGCTACGACAAGACCTCCGTATTCAAGCCCTATCAGTGCGATTAAAAGGCCAATTCCCACAGCAATCGCATGTTTGAGAGAATCTGGAACAGCTTCCACTAATGCTTCCCAAACTCCTACAACAGAAAGGCCGATAAAAATCATGCCCGAGATAAAAACAGCTCCTAAGGCA
>DAOUSP010000083.1 GCA_030627155.1 Candidatus Aminicenantota bacterium | reverse complement strand
ATGTGTAATCTGTCACAGCGCCGGTTCTCCTCCATCGTTGCCAAGACCCTCCCACCCTCCACAATGGGCTTCAGATGGAGAAGAACCGTCGCCGCACTTCTCAATTAGGTCAGATGTTTCCCTTATCACGGAAATAGAGATGCTTACTGACTCATTAACCTTCTTGACTAAGAAGATAGAGAGTTTTATCATTTGAAAAATGGAATACGAAATTGCTGTAGTCGGGGCGCTTGAGACTAATTGTTATATTGTATATTGCAAGAAAACACATGCCTGTGCTGTGGTTGACCCTGGGGCAGAGGCGGAAAAAATAATTCAGATAATAACTGAAAACAACCTTAATCCTGTAGCATTAATCAATACTCATGGACATGTGGACCATATCGGTTCAAACAAGGATATTAAAGAGAAATACAATGTTCCTCTTTATATCCATCAACTGGATAGCCCGATGTTGGAAAGCGTCCATCTGTTTGAGCTTAGTTTTATTCTGGGAGCGAAAGATTCTCCTCCCGCAGATAAATTTCTTCAGGAGGGAGATGAAATATCGATTGGTGAGGGTGCTCTAAAAGTAATCCACACGCCGGGCCACTCACGTGGGAGTGTAAGTCTTTTAGGGGATCGATTTATCCTCTCAGGCGACACACTTTTTTTTGGAGGAGTAGGCCGCACAGACCTTCCTGGAGGGGACTGGGAAGAGCTTGAAAATTCCATAATAAATAAAATCCTCACACTTCCTGAAGATATTATTATTCTTCCTGGCCATGGACCTTCCACAACAGTTGGCAAAGAGAAAAGCGGAAATTCTTTTATCAAATGAAGCATTCTTCTTCTGAACCAGAGGATATCCTTCAAACGTTCCTGGGTTTTCTCTCTGTAGAAAAGGGGCTTTCACCAAACACGGTCGTCTCTTATGCCCGGGACTTGAAAAAGCTTTTTGAGTTTTTCCGCAAAAAAAAGATTTCATGGGCATTGGCCAAAGAAGAGGATTTGATAAGATTCATCCACACACAAAGCCGCCTTGGCCTTTCAGCGCGCTCCAGGGCCAGGTGTATCTCTTCTGTGAAATCCTTTTACAGATTTCTCGTGCTTGATGGAATAATTAAGAAAAGCCCTGCGATTAACCTTTCGTCCCCGAAAATATGGCTATATTTGCCTAAGGTTTTAACTGTTGAAGAAGTTGGGCGGCTTTTAGAACAGCCAGGAGAAAAGAATTCGCGTGAAATAAGGGACAAAGCAATGCTTGAACTTCTTTATGCCACGGGGTTGAGAGTTTCAGAGCTTACTGCGTTGAAGGTTAATGATTTAAACTTGGAGGATGGATTTTTGCTCTGTAAAGGAAAGGGAGGCAAAGAAAGGATCGTTCCTCTTGGAAGAACAGCCTCTACGGCAGTGCGAAATTATTTAGATACTGCGAGGCCTTTGCTTATGAAAGAAGAAACAAATGATCTCTTTCTCACATCTCGCGGAAAATCATTCACAAGGCAAGGATATTGGAAAATGCTGAAGAAATATACTCAAAAAGCAGGGCTTGACCTGGAAACAAGCCCGCATGTTCTTCGTCATTCTTTTGCCACCCATCTTATGGAAAGGGGTGCTGATTTAAGGTCTGTCCAATTGATGCTCGGGCACAGCCAAATAACTACCACACAAATTTATACTCATGTAAGCCGGCAAAGATTACGCCGGGTCTATGATAAATACCACCCTCGCGCATAGCGCTTTATAAGGCTTCCAGACTGCTGGCCTATCCCAACTTGCAGACGATGAATTGCGAGGTTTAAGAGATATTATGACTTCGGTTTCATGAAACTGGGAAAAATATACAGGCATTTTTTCTTCACTATGCCATTTTTGATACTTCCAGCTCCACTTGAAGGTTTTTTTTAGGGGTCGGTTCAAAATACTTTTTTTATCTAAAAAAACTTTGTTTGATCCTTCCTTTACATAAGAGTTATAAGAAATATCATAGACCAGGTTTGAATTTTCGGCAGTTGCAGGAAGAATAAGATTGTATTTATGATTGGATGGGTTCTGGGGGACAAGAAATCCCTGGACAAAGAAATCAAAATTGTATTTATCTTCTTTTCGTAAAATGCACTCAAAATGAAAAGAAGGAATTTCTGAAAAATCACTTGTCAAAAGAATCTCATGCGAATCAGGAGTGTTTACAGATTCTGCCCCATCCCATTTTACAAAATATGAGTTTACATGGTAGATGATGAAATCTTCTTCATCCGGTTCTAAAATTCCTGTCCATGAGGTTGTGAAAGAAAAATTTCCCGAATAGGTCTTTTCCCCTTCTTGAATTCTGTAATTCACGTTGGAGGTAAGAAGAATTTTTAGTTCCCACCATGTAGAAAGCACCTGGGTATCCAAATGAGGCAACTGACAAGTGATGGCTGGGTAGAGGATAAGTGGTGAAAAATTAGAGTAAAATTCATCCTTTGATTGGGGATTAATGGCAGAGAATAGGACAGCGGCTTGAGTCAGAAAGAAAAGAATAAAAACGATGGCTTTTTTCCCCATTACTTAATTTATAGAATAAATCACGCCATAATTCCATAAAAAAATTATATGAAAAGCTTGACATGCGGTAAGAAAGTCGCTAAATTAACTTATTAGTTTAATAATTAAACTCCATAGTTTAAAATCAAAACTCCATAGTTTAATAAAACTGTAAGGTATAACTGTAAGGAATAAAATGAATGAAACAAATGTAAGGGAAGAAAGAAAGCGTCGGCTGTTCGAACAGAATAAGATGTTTATTCTGAAAGCAGCTGAAATTGTGTTTGCACAAAATGGCTATAGTCTGGCAACTGTTGATGATATTGCCAAAGAAGCACATTTCTCAAAAGCCACGCTCTACCGGTATTATAAAAGTAAGAGAGAACTGTTTTTTGAGATTATTTGTAATAGTATCGCAGAAGCAAGGAAGAACATAAGAAAGATTCAGCAAAAGGAAATGACTGCTGAGGAAAAATTGAGAGAGCTCACTCGATATATTCTTACATATTTTTACAAAAAGAAAAACATTTCCCGGATACTCTATTTGGAAAAGTTCGCATTTAAAAGAATTAAAAATTTAAAGCCCGAAGAAAAAGATTCATTGCCATTCAAGCATCCACCGATTCCTGGTTTAATGAAAAATGAGATGGAAGAGATATCCAATATTATATGTGAAATCATAAATGAGGGGGTTAAAAGGGGTGAATTTCGTAAAGTCAATGTCAGTGATGCAAGTTTTATTTTTGGGGCCTTGATTCGCGGGTTTTTTTTAAAGGGCCCTGTTCAAAAGGTTGTCTACAATATAGATGAAAGTATAGATTTAATGAATAATTTTTTCCTTTATGGAATAAAAAAAGAAAGGGAAGAATGAAAGGGAGAGTAAAAATGCAGAAAGCAGAAAAAATAGTTTTAATAATATGTATGGTTTTTTTCACAGGGATATTTTCTTTTACTCAAGAAAAATTAACCTTGACTCTTGAAGATAGCCTACGGCTTGCTCTTTCCCAGAATCCATTTCAACTTGCAGCCGAAGAGCGGGTAGAGGCTGCTAAATCAAGAGTTAATGAAGCTGTTGCAGGCTTTTTTCCATCTGTCAATGCCCAAGGGCTTCATACTTTGGATGAGAAGGTAATGGAACTGGAATTCCCTTCCCTTATTCCAGGTCAACCTCCTCAAAAAGTCAAAGTTGATTTTACGCGTGACTATCAGTTTTCTTTGTCTTTATCCTTTCCTCTTTTCACAGGCGGCAGATTGATTTCAGGATATAAGCAGGCAAGATACAACCTCCTCTCTACTCAGGAATCTGCCAGACAGTCAGAGAATTCCACAATCTTTAACACAAAGAAAGCTTTTTACGGGTATTTGCTTGCACGGGATTTTGTGAATGTGGCCAGGGAAGCTGTGGAAGTGGCTGAAAAACATTATAAGAATGTAAAAAATCTGTATGAAGTAGGCATGGCATCGAAATTTGATCTGTTAAGGTCAGAAGTCCAGGTTGCTAACCTCAAACCGCAAATGATTAGAGCCAACAATGCTATGAAAGTGGCTGAACTCAGTTTGAAAACACTTTTAGGGTTGGATCTTTCTACTCCGATTGAAGTCAAAGGTGAATTGGCCTACGAGCCGTTTAGCCCGGATTTGCAGGAATGTATTACAAAAGCTCTACAAAACAGGCCGGAAATTAGCCAGCTTGGATACCAGAAACAGGTTGCAAGAGAAATGGTGAAAGTAGCACGTGCGGCAGATCTTCCGTCAATCGCGATTGCAGGAAATTATAATTTTTGGGCGGATAAATTTAATTTTAAGAAAAACAATTGGACTGATTATTATTCTATTAACCTTGTTATGACCATACCGATATTCAATGGTTTTGCAAATTCTGCACGGGCAGCACAGTCAATGGCAATGATCAGGGAAATTGAGCTGACTCAGAAAGGGCTGGAAGACATGGTCAGATTTGAAATCAGACAGGCCATTTTAAAGATAAAAGAGGCAATGGAATCTCTCCAATCCCAGGAAAAAAATGTCGAGCAGGCCACAGAGAGTCTAAGAATAGCAGAATTGAATTATTCCGAAGGCCTGGCTACAACACTTGATGTTAGCGCTGCTCAGGCTGCTCTCTCCCAGGCGAAGACAAATTATTCACAGGCACTATATGATTATGTTATCGCAATGGCAGAGCTGGATAAGGCCACTGGTGTTGGTGGGGTGAAAAGATAAGAAAAGATACCTGGACAATTGATGGAGATACATGGAGGAATCAAATGAAAAAATTAATTCTTGCAATAATTTTGGTAGTTCTTTTTATTACTTTTTTGTCATGTAAAACACAAAATCAGAATGAAAATACTGTGGAAGAAAGTTTCGGAGTAACTCCAGTTAAAGTTCATAAAGTCCAAAAATCAAAAATTTCCGAAAAGCTTTTTTACACTGGAATAATTGAAGCATGGAAAAAAATAAATGTGACTCCTGACATCGGCGGAAAGATTGTTGTTATTCATGTGAATGAAAGTGACAAAGTCGAAAAAGGGCAGCTTTTAGCCGAGTTGGATACACAGGCAGTACGGCTTCAATTGAAACAAGCTGAAGCGGTCTTAGCTGTTACAGAATCCAATTGGAAAGATGCTAAACTGAACATGGACAGGATGGAACGTTTAAGAAGGGAGAATGCGGTTTCTGAGCAGCAGTATGAGAAGATACAATTGGCTTATGAGGCCTCAGAAGCTCAGCTTGAGCAAGCCAAGGCCGCATTGAACCTTGTCAGGCATAACCTGAATGTCTCTCTGATGAAAGCACCATTCAGTGGAATAGTGGCTTCGAGAAATACAGAGGTCGGGGAAGTCATTAACCCTATGATGGGTGGAATTTCTCCAAGCAGTGGTGTTTTAACATTGATGGATTTTTCCCGGGTTAAGATTAAAATAGATATCTCTCCGAGAGATATCGTCCGGATAAAGAAGAATCAAAGAGCAGAACTTCGTGTAGATGCTTTTCCCGGTCAGATTTTCGAAGGGCATGTTGCGATTGTTAATCAGGCTGCAGATCCTTTAACCAAGAAGTTTAGAATCGAAGTTTGGGTTAATAATCCAGGTCTTGTTTTAAAACCCAATACATTCGGAGAAGTGGTTCTTGAGGTAAACACACATGCCAATGCTTTGGTCATTCCACAAGAGGCAGTGCTTGAAAATAGATTTGTTTTAGTAGCACAAGAAAATATCGCTGTCCGTAAAGATGTTATACTTGGGCTCCAGAATTCAGATAAGGTAGAAGTCATCAAAGGATTACAGGAAGGGGAATTTGTAATTGTAGAAGGAAACTTTGGCCTTGAAGATGGAGCCAAGATTCATGTTAAAGAGGTCTTGTAATGAAAATCCCGGAGATTTCTGTAAAAAGAAAAGTCACAACGGCCATGATGGCCATGATTCTGGTCGTTTTAGGCTTGATATCTTTGTCAAGATTAGGGCTGGATTTTTTCCCT
>DAOUSP010000127.1 GCA_030627155.1 Candidatus Aminicenantota bacterium | reverse complement strand
TTGCTGCTGCCTCCGTAAACAGAATAAGCTGCCTCAAGCAGTGCATTGGCTGCATCAATAAATTGAGAGTTTTTTGTCAAATAATAAACCCATGCTCTGTAATAGATGGCTGCTGCCTTATCGATTCCTATTCCATTCACATGGACATTTGAGACTCTGTTAACCCCTCCGTGGGCAAGCAGGTAAAATGCATGCCCATAAATTGTAGAGTTTAAATGAACGCCTCCGTAGTCGAAGTTGTAGGATACTCTGTATTTTTGGGAGAGATGGCAAGGGTCAGGGTATCTTGGATCTCCACGCTGTGAATTAGTATTTGGGTCTGCCAGATTCCTGCATCCTGAAGTTTTATAATAAGGATTAGCATCCTCGCCTATATACCAGTCTGCCATGTATAACCCATTTCCTTCAGGAAACCAATAGAATTCTGCTGTGGTCCCCATAATATCTGAAAACGATTCATTCAGTGCCCCAGGTTCAAAGGCATACACAAGATTAGAGCAGTATTGAGTGACACCGTGAGAATATTCATGGCAAACCACATCGAGTGCCGCAGCAAACTGTGATTTTCCTTTTCCAGGAACACAGAAATTCAGAGATTTTCCATTTCCATCCCAGAAAGCGTTATCTGTATACTTTGTGTTATTAGCATACACAATCGTGTCTAAATTTTTGTCATTTATTCCTTTCCTGTTAAAAAACTTGTAATAAAAATCATAAATAAAACCAACAAATACGTGAGCATTCACAATGGCACCGTCAGAATCCCAGTAGTTGTCTGCATCTCCTGGGATATCTCCTTTCCGGTAATCTAATGTGTAGTGGTTGTAAGGCCTTACTCTCTTCTCATCGAAAAGATAATAGTACCCATCTGAATAAAGGGTTGTTGCCATCTTTAAGTAATATCCATGGTAATCAACCCCCAACCCAATGGCACCATCATCAAAATGAATATTCGAATATTCAAAAAGAATTTCGCCTGTTTTTGCGTCAATGATACCAGTCATGCTGTAATAGCCGCCTTTTTCCAGTGTCAACTGATAAGCAAGACGAAATTGATTGTCTTTTGTGGGAAAAATGATCAATTTAGAATCCCCTGATTTCTCGATTAAATCTTCCTCATTCAGATGCTCCCGGAATATTTCTATAGCTTCATCGATGGTAAGTTCAGCTTGTATGTCGATGTCTCCGATTCTGTAATATTCACCGCTTATATATTCAACTATGCCCTCCTTGATGTGATAAATTATCTCCCCACCAAAGACCGGAAAATCTTTATACATTTGTAAATATCGATGGTGTTCCATATGTCCTATAGGATCAATTTGAATTTTCGATTCAACCAAACTCCCTCTCTGGATTTCCATATCGAAGAAATCCTTATAAGCCTCTTGATGAATTGGCAAAAATTGCCTCTTGCCCTCGACATTATCGGGACTAACAACATAAACTTTCCCAACATAATCTCCGAAAACAAAAAAATTCACCGATAACAATAAAAAAACAGATAAAATCAACCTTTTTAATTTCATGGATACCTCCATTTAATTAAATTTTTTCACTAAATTTTTATACCGAGCTTGCTTTCTTAAGATTAGACCCATCCCCTGTTAAAAAAGAATGATTTAGCTAAGAATTGAAATTTCATATATGAAATAAATTAATAGTTATTAGCATTCTTGTCAATCACCCTTTAAGATGAATAGAGGGGGTGAATTTATTTTTCTTATCATTACACATTTTGGAAATACTTTTCTTTTTTGTGTATTGGCTTGGGTATTATTTTAAGCATTGTCTTGGTACCTATATCTCCTTCTTTTCCTTAAGCTTATTCACAAAGTACCTTCCAAAAGTGAAGGCAATAAACGCCCCCAAAACATTCCCGGTGACTATCCCCCACCACACACCGGTAAGGCGCATGCCAATAAGGACAGCATATATATAGGCAAATGGAACAGCCAGGACGATAGTGCGGATGACGGTCACGATAAGAGAATAATTACCCTTACCTGTCCCTTGGAACATTGAAGAAGAGAGCATGCCCAAGCTGCACCCGGAACACCAAGGTTCAAGCCATAAATAAAGATTGGATCTAATATGATATTCAAGCCCGCTCCAAGCATCATAGCATACATCGCTCTTTTGGTGTCTCCCTCTCCTCTGAGCAGGGCGCTGGCGATATTGGCGAAAAAGATGATGAGTGTGGCAGAAAAGAGGATACGGCTGTAAATAGTGGCAGTTGGAGCAATTCGTCCCGCTCCCATAATGACAAAAATTCGAGGTGCCAGCCAAAAAAAAGGAACAGTGATGACAATACCAAGGATAATCATCATCACCAGAGTATGAGAAGCCACATCGTCAGCACCTCGCTTATCGTGGGCTCCGATCATGCGCGAGATAGCAGAGCTTCCGCCCACCCCAAGTCCCGTGGACATGGCAGTCAGCATGAAGAAAAAAGGAAAGAAAAATCCAACTGCTGAAAGAGCATCCGGCCCAAGCCCTGATACCCATAGGGCATCTACAAAGTTATAGAGGGTCTGAGCCGACATGGCCACTATCATGGGAATGGATAACTTGATAATGGCCTGCTTCGGACGGCCGAGAAGTGTCTGAACACCCTTTGTCCAAGGGATAGATGCAGATGATTGAAGCTGATTTTCTGTATTCATTTGAATTGGTTATTATATTTCCCATGGCAACTATGTCAACATTTTCATCCGGACATCTCTCCTCTGCCCATGGTAAAATCCATATCTGTCTGGGAATCACTTCAGGTGAATCAAAAGAAAGCGTTTTCCGGACAAGCTTCCTTGAATCCAACGTTAGGACTCATTTCCCTCTTCAGGAGGAGTGCCCCCGGGAAAATATCTATAATTTCGCAGGTCTATTTTCTTCCCACGATGAGCCCAAGGAAAAGAAGCTTCACTCGGGAGAATTCCTTTTTTGTAGCAGTTATAAAATGCCTTATCAAGGCCTTTTACCCAGAGTTTTCCTGTCTCCTCAACCCGATGAATCATCGATTCAGGAAAAGCAACAATCTCTGGGGCTGACTCCTGCATGCCATTTATACACAGGATTTGTGAACTCGCCGCCTCTGGGCCGCAAAGGACTGGCTTTGGATTTCTAACTCCGGCAACTGCCTCGAACAGCTTCTTGAAATGATGGTCCGCTTCAGGCGAGCCATAATTCTTCACGTTGCCATGGTTGTCATCCATGATGATTACATCCGTAAATTCTCCATAATCTACTGTTGCCCGTTCAAATTCAAAAGAAAACATCGGGCCCCGGTCCTTGAAAGCTGAATGAGATGCATAAAATAAAAGCTCTGCTCCATCTTCTGTAAACACACGGCATGCTGTGGAATCATAATTTTCGATTGGAAATGCCCTGTAGAGCTCTGCTGTAACTTCTGCAGGTCGTGCGCTCGTATCTGCACGTTCGCCAAGAACATAAAACAAATTGTGTAAAAAATGGGCCATCGCATTGTTTGCAGGACTGTCCAATATCCAATTTCCTTTTTTATCCTTTATTTTACCAGCCCAGCCGCTTCTCCTGTAATAGTTCTCATCCCTTTGCCAAAAACAAAGGGTTTTCAGCCGGATCGGTTTACCCAGCAGCCCCTTGCCAATGTCTCTTTTAAGCGCACGGATTGCTTCAGAGAACGACCACTGGTAGCCTATCATAACCCAGCGGCCAACAGCATCCCTTGTATGTATCAGCTTTTCTGCTTCCTGGATTGTTGCTCCTAAGGGCTTCTCGCATATAACATAGCTGCCGTTCAATAATGCCTCACAGGTTTGTGGCACATGGAAATGGATGGGAGAAGAAATAATTGCAAGATCTGCATTGATTCCTTTCTTATAGAATTCGCTTAAAGAAGGAAAGATTGGAATCTTTTGATCCTTCAATTCCTGATATAGTTCCGATTTCTCGGGATAAGGGTCTACGGCAGCTTGAATTTTGATTAAATCAGGAGAAAATTCATCCAAAAGAGTTTTGACATAATAATACCCCATACCGCTAATCCCTACCATTACCAAAGAAACTTGCTTAATTTCCTTATTTTTCATCATTTTCAACCTGTTTTATCATCTGCCTGGCAATTTTCTGGGTAAGAAAAAACGTCCCTCTGTGTTAACAGACATGATTCTGTCAAAACTTTCCATAGTTGTATCAAGAACATCAAGTCTTTCCCTGGGTGCAATTTCAGCATTGTTTACAAGCATATCAATCTCATTGAAGCTGCTTAAAGATTGTTCGAGAATATTATCATGGCCAGTGGGGGATGAAATGTCTCCATGAACCGGAAAAAACACTGCATCAAGTCCTTCTGTACGCTCTTTTACTTCGAAAAGGCCTTTTTGCTTATTCTCTGGGTCAAACACACAATCGTTACCGATTATATCGAATCCATTCTTTGCCAGTGCGATAGCGATTCCACTGCCAATCCCCTGACCGGCCCCAGTCACAAGAGCCACAGGTTTATTGCTCATCCTTATATCTCCCTGTTTATAATAGGATTATTTCAGAAGTAGTTTCAAGAATTTTTTTCTTTTTCACTATTTTTTGAGTTCATTCTTTAGCCATTCCAGATAGTCTTTACTACCGCAAACGATAGGCATAGCGATTATCTCTGGTGTCTCGTATGGGTGTATCTCCTTAATCGCTTTCTCAAGTTCATCATAAAGAGTTTTTTT